>JAEUQD010000105.1 GCA_016789925.1 Bryobacterales bacterium
CTTCGGTCGCGTTCGCTGCCGGGCAGGAGTTGAAGAAGTCCGGGATTAACGGAGGCCTCCCGTTTGTGGTGACGAGATTCGTTGGCGGCTTTCGCGGCGGCGATTGGAGTGAGGATGGAAGCACGATTGTCTTCAGCATTGGGGCCCAAGGGCTGTTTGAAGTACCGGCGAAAGGCGGAAGCCAACGGACGATCTCACGCACCAGCGGGTTCTCGTTTTACTACCCTCAATTCCTCCCTTCGACTGGCGCCCCACCCAGGGTACTGGTGGGCAAAGGGACACGGGGAGGTCAAACGCTGGAACTGATTGACGTGGCGACTGGCAAGAGCGAGACAATCCGCGAAGGCGCCTATCCTGCCTACTCACCCAGCGGCCACATCCTTTTCAGAATCGCTCCGTCACAACCGGGGCTCTGGGCGCTGGCGTTTTCACCCCGAACGTTGAAGGCTCAGGGCGAGCCATTCCCGCTGCTGAACGCCGGATCGGACTTCAACGCTTCGCTCGACGGCACGCTGGTTTGGGTAGACGCGGTGTTGGCTGCGAAGCGGCAGATGGTATGGCGCGACCGGTCGGGAGCGAAGCTGGCTGTAGCCGGTGCGCCTGAGTCGTTCCTCAGCAACGTTTCAATTTCCCCGGATGGGACTCGGGCCGCCTACAGTGCCACCGAACACGGCAATTCGGATATTTGGATTCAGAATTTGAACAGCCCGGCCCGGACCCGCTTCACATTCGGCTCCGACTCAGAATTTTCGCCCTGCTGGGCGCCTTCCGGGAAAGAGATCGCTTTCAACTCCGGGGGCAACATCCTTCTCCAAGCCGCCGATGGTAGTGGGGAAGCTAAGGCGATTGTCACGAGCCCCTTGCCTGAAATGCCGTTGGCATGGTCCCCGGACGGACTTAAGTTGCTGTTCCTCCGGAACGATCCTTCGACGGGAGGAGATTTGTGGTTCGTGCGGCGCAAGGCGGACGGGTCGTTCGGGGAACCGGTGCCGTTTCTGCGCCCGGTTTCCAGCGAGCAATTTGGACAGTTCTCGCCGGACGGACGCTTCGTCGTCTACGGTTCGGACGAAAGCGGGCGGAGGGAGGTCTATGTCCGGCCATTCCCGGAAGGCGGCGGCAAATGGCAGATCTCGACGAACGGCGGTGTCTATCCGCGGTGGCGCGCCGATGGCAAGGAAATCTTCTACCTGAAAGGCAATACCCTATACGGCGTTCCGGTGTCGGTGTCAGGCTCGGTGTCCGTTGGGACAGCCGTCGAATTGTTCCGGAACCCAGCGTCTGAGTTTGATGTGTCGCGGGATGGGAAGCGCTTCCTCATGCCCGAAGTCACCTCCGTGGAGCAGACCCAACCACCCGCCATCCACGTGATCCAGAACTGGACCGCTCTGCTGCGCCAGAAGAACTAACCGTCAGGACTGGCGGAAGGCGGCATCGACCGGGACCTGGTAGCCGTTGGCCAGGCGGTTGGTGGAGTTCGCCAGGGCGGTGACAGCCATCACCTCACCGAACATTTCCGGAGTCATGCCCTTGTTGATGGCGCCCACCGTGTGCGAGGCGATGCAGTAATTGCAGCCGTTGGTGGTCGAGACAGCGAGGTAGATCAGTTCCTTGGTGAGGGCGTCCAGCGCGCCGGGGGCCATGACGGATTTGACGGCGAGCCAGGTGCTCTTGAGCGTAGCCGGATCGTGGGCCAGGGCTTTCCAGAAATTATTGATGTACTCAGTTTGGCGGGTGTCGCGAATGTCGTCAAAGATGGCGCGGACCTCCGGGGAGGCGTCTTCGTAATCGATCATGAGGGGAGTGTATCGTGAACCGAGGAATGATCTTCGAGCGCCTCCAGGTGTGTCTCGACTTCCGTAGGCAGTCCAGTAGCCAGCGCAAGGCGCTTTTCGAGTAGCGTGGCGCGGCGGTGGGCTTCGCCGATGGACGTCTCGTAAGGAAACAGCAGGTGGACCTGGACCAGCAGGCGCTGTCCGGTGAAGCGGAACCGCAGGTCGTGGTACACCAGGTCGAGTTCGCCGCAAAGATCGTCCAGCAGACGGTTGAGGTCGGTGCGGGTCTTCGGGTCGGCGTAGTCGAGCAAACCCGTAACCGCCCGCCGCATGAGCGACGCGCCGGAATAGAGGATGACAACAGCGAGGATGATGGCGGCGATCGGGTCGAAGGGTTTCCAGCCCGTAAAGATGACGAGCAGAAGTCCGGCAACCGCACCGAACGAGGTCCAGGAGTCGGTGAGCACGTGCCGTCCGTTGGCTTCCAGAATCAGGGAGTTCGTGCGACGTCCGGTGCGAATGAGGTAGTAACCGAGGGCGAGATTCACCAGCGAAGCAGCGAGGGTCAGCAGAGTGCCGGCGGACAGGTTTTCGATCACGATGCCGTGAAGCCACTTGTCGATCGACGTCGCGATGATAAAGATGGCGGCCAGCGAGATCAGTGCGCCCTCGAAGCCGGCTGAAAAAAAGGCGATGCGCTCGTAGCCGAACAAATAGCGTGGATTGGCCGGACGGGACGAAAGCCAGATCGAATACGCGGCAAATGCCACGCCGATGTTATGAATGAACGATTCCGCCGTGTCGGCGAAAATCGCCTGCGAGCCCGTGAGATAGTACGCCAGGGACTTGCCCAACAGCATGAGAATGCCGACCATGAGCGAAATCCGGATGGCGAACTTCGGCATTGGCTAAAGTCCTTCGATGGCGGTGACGCGGTCGCGGTCGAGTTCGACCACAAACCGCCCGTCGGAGTTCGTACCTTTCAACTGGTTGGTTGCCGCGGTCTCGACCACGAAGTCGCGGGACTTCCCCTCGAGAACCTTGCGGTACGACTGAAAAAACCGTTGCGCCGATTCCTCTGAATCCCATCGGGAAGCGTAGGCAAGGGCAACGCGCTTGTCGGATTTCCTCTCCCAGAGGGCGTAGAAGCCTCCGCGCCAGGAGGCCGCGAGCGACTGGTTCTCCTTGTCGTACTGCTTGAGCCAGATCTGGTGGTCGAATTCACCGGACGTGCCGTCGGTGATGCGCTTCCAGGATTTCGGTTTCGGGAGAGCAGGAAGGTCCGGATTAGTGGGCCGGGCGCTCGCCGACTTCCGCCGTTCGAGATAGATCTCCGGGTGGAGAATCTCCTGGGTGGTTTCCGGCGCCTGGCGGAACACTTCCGTGAACGCTTGCTGGCCGAGTTCACGAATGATCTGGTGCTGAAAGCGCATCCCTTGCGAGTAGGGAAAAACGAGCGATTCGCGCATGTACAGCGGCGCTTTCTCGAACACGGGGAAACCGCTGCCGCCCGAACTGGCCATATTCGCCATCATCTCGACGGTCGAATCGGAATCCTTGAGTGACTGCCCCGTCCGCCGGGCCACGAATTCCGACATGATCCAGGTGGCCTGCCCTTCCATTACCGCCATGCGCGCGAGCGAGCCGTCGTCGCTGCCGGCCGCCTTTTCGAGGAACTTCTCGAGCCGGAAGTGCTGGTCGGCGAGAGCATGAGACAGTTCGTGGACCAGGGCCATCTCCTCCGATAAGCCGCCCCCGTCGGCCAGCAGCACCATCTTTTTGGCGCGATAGTCGTAGAAGGCCGCGGCTTGTTCGGCCATGAGTTCGATCGTGGACTGTTTGAGGTCGTACTCGGGCGGCACGAACCCGAGTTTCTTCAAGGCCAGTTCTTCGAGCCGGATCTCTTCCGGTTTCGTGACCTCTTTGATGCGCTTTTCAAAATAAGCTTTGAGTTCGTTGCGCTGCATGGTGTGCTGCACAACCGGTTTCCTGATTTCCAGTCCGGTGATGGCGGAGAGCTGTTTCAGGATGTCCGGAATTTGGGGCGATGCGCCGAACGCGGCGACAGCGGCAAAGAGAAGCAGGCGATGCATTAATGGATCCTGGAGGGAAATTCGCGGCGCCAGAGCAGAGCCGCGGCGGCGCTGAGCAATGCCCCAGCGGCAACGGTCCAGCGGACGCCGATCAGGTGGGCGGCAGCGCCGGCCGCGAGATTACCCAAGGGCAGCATGCCGACAACAGTCATGGAGTAGAGCGACATGATACGGCCCCGGTAATCGTCGGGGATGGTGGACTGGATGAGCGAGTTGGTGGAGGCAAGTTGGCGGAAGATCCCAAAACCAAGCGTCGCGGAGGCCAACAGAGTGAGCGGGAAGGCGGGGGACGACGCATACACGACAAGACCGGCGACAGTAGTGAGCGCACTGAAATACACCACTCGAAACAGGTTGGCGTGATGGGCCTGGCCAGCCAGCACATAAGTACCGAACACCGCGCCGGCGCCCAGACAACCGGTGAGCATTCCAACTCCCTGCGAGCCACGCCCAAAGATCCCGTCCGAGAACACGGGCACAAGCGTAGCGACCGGGGCGGAAGCGAGATTGGCGAGAGCCGTTACGAAAAGCATGATTCGCACTGGGCGCGTATTCCAAGCGTAGCCGAAGCCCTCGCGTAAATGGTGGAGCGGAGAGGGAGCGGAATCACGGACAGGCTCGGCCGTGCGGATCATCCAGAGAGAAACGATCACAGCCAGGTAGCTGATGGAGTTGAACAGGAAGCACAGACCCTCACCGACGCTGGCGACAAGAAAACCGGCGAGCGACGGCCCGACAACCCGCGCCATGTTGAACGTCATCGAGTTCAAGGCGATGGCGTTCTGGAGGTCTTCCTCACCGACCAAATGGATAAACAGGGATTGGCGGGCGGGAATGTCGAAGGCGTTGATCATGCCGGCGACGATGGCCAGGACCATCAGCAGGGGCACCGTGATGCGGTCGGTCAGCGTAAGAACGGCCAGGGCCAGCGATTGAAACAGGAAGGCCCATTGCGCCCAAAGGACGATGGTGCGGCGGGGAAGCCGGTCTGCGACGAGTCCCGCGACAGGACCAAAGACAAGCACGGGGAAGAGCGAGGCAAATCCGAGCGTCCCCATCAGAAGCGTGGAATGAGTGATACGGTAGACCAGCCAAATCTGGGCCAGATTCTGCATCCACGTCCCGCAGAGGGAGATGACCTGTCCGCCGAGAAAGAGGCGAAATTCGCGGTGGCGCAGGGCCGAAAAAGCGGGCGGCAACTAATTCATGTTCGCACGGTTCATTTCGGAGGCCGTAGGCCTATACTGGAAAGCTATGAACGGGTCCAGTCGCATCCGGATGACAGCGGTGAGTCTCGCACTCAGCGGGTTGTTTTTGGCATGGACGCAAGCGCCCCAGGCGCCGGCGGGCAACCAACTCACGATTGAGAAGATCGCCGACGATCTGCACGTGCTGGTGGGTTCGGGCGGCAATGTCGCCGTCTACACCACTAACGCCGGGCTGATTCTCGTGGACGACAAGTTTGAACGCAACGTGCCCGAAATTTTGGAGAAGGTGAAGACGATCAGCGACAAGCCAATTCGCTACGTCCTCAACACCCACCAGCACGGCGACCACACCGGCGGTAACGCGATGATCAAGGACAAGACCGGCGCGGTGCTGTTTGCGCACGTCAATGCGCGCGACAACATGGTCGAGCGCAAAATGCCGGGCGTGCCGGGCGAAACGTTTACCGATAAGAAGACCATCAAGCTCGGTGGCAAACAGGTGCAGGCATACTATTTCGGCCGTGGCCACACCAACGGCGACGCCGTTTATGTGTTTCCCGCGCGCAAGACCATGCACATGGGCGACCTGTTTTCTTACGGGGGGCCGTTTCTGGACTACTCGTCCAAGGCGAGCGGCGTCGAGATCGGTACGACACTCGGGAAGGCACTGGGCATGAAGGTCGAGACCGTCATCCCCGGACACGGTCCGATCTCGAAGAAAGAAGACCTTGCAACGTATCGAAGAGAGATCGAGACTGCTGTTTCGCGCGTGAAGCAGCAGAAGAGCGCGGGCGTGGCGAAGGATCAGTTGAAGGTGAAGACGGATGACCTGAAGATCTGCTGCAAGAACCAGCTCTGGGAGCGGTCCATGCAAGGGATCTGGGACGAAGTCGCCAAATAGCGTCAGACGCGGTAGGTGTCGGCCTTCCAGTTCTTGATCGCGCGTTTGATGTCGTCTTGCGCAAGATTCTCGCTGGCGGCGCGCCGGGCCAGGGCCACAAACTCATCATCCGGGGCAAAGCGCAACCCGATAATCTGCTTTACCGAAAGCGAAGCTGGCAGCAGCTTTCCCGTCAGCGCGAAATGACGGAGGTTCTCTTCGGCTCGGATGGCGCGGTCCTGCGCCTTGAGGGCAAAAACGCGTGCAATCAGTGCGGTGAAAATCACACAGAAGACGATCACGAAGATGAGAGCGGCGGAGTAGAACCGCGCGTGGTCACCCCACGATTGGTAGAGATTCACACCGGCGCCGATCCACGTCAGGACCAGGATTCCGAACAGCACGACGTGGAACGCAAAGACATACTGTGCGTGGTTGGAGTAGTTTTGTTGAGACATAGTGCGGCTGCGCTAGAATAACAGATTGCGGCAGCGCCCGCGGGATTCCCCCAAAAGCGCACAGGGCCGCGAAGCGCGGCGGCCGAGAAGAAAGAGCTTAGACTTCCGCCGTGCGAAGCAGGCTCCGTTGTGCGCGTATTCCTTAAAAGAAAGCAGGTAGACAGAAATTGGCTGACGAAAAAGTGTGGAACGCGGAGTATCACGGTTCGGGAACGTTCACGATCACAAAGCCGAAGCGGAAAGAACGGAAGAAGCGCCAGACGAAGGTAAAGAACCCGCAGCGCCGGGCACGGTAACGGAATCGGGTTTCGCATGATCATCTCGGAGATGCGGTTGCATCCCGTCGCGGTCGCCGACGGGCCGCTGCGGAGTTCGTACGGGCGTCATGCGCCCTACGCGCTGCGGACGATCGTCGAGTTGAAAACAACCGATGGGTTAACCGGCATCAGCGAGACCTACGGCGGCGAAGGACCGCTGGCTGCCCTCGAAGGCGCTCGCGGTTTGATCGTTGGTCGCGACCCTTTTCAGCTAACCGATTTGTGGATGTCGCTGGCAGCGCGCGCCGAGCAGGAGTCCCGCGGCGACCGCAGCCAGACCATGCTCGTGCCAGGCGAGAATCCGCTCGACGTACACACCCGGACCTTCGCGGCGCTGGAAGTGGCCTGCCTCGACCTTATCGGCAAGGCTGTCGGCAAACCGCTTTGCGATGTCGTGGGCGGGCGTGCCCGGTCGAAACCTCCGTTCTCCGCCTACCTGTTCTATAAACACGGTGGCGGCGGTGGCATGGGCGCCGACGCCCGCGAGGACGAGTACGGCGAATGCCTCGACGCCAAGTCGATGGTTCGGCAGGCGCGCCAGATGATCGCCAAGTACGGCTTTGAAGAAATCAAGCTGAAAGGCGGCGTACTCGATCCGGACGAGGAGATCGAAACAATCCGGCAATTGCGCGATGAGTTTGGCGAAAAGTATCCGCTGCGAATCGACCCCAATTGTGCCTGGAGCGTGGAAACCTCGGTCCGCGTAGGGCGCGAATTGAAGGAAGAACTGTCGGGCGGCGGCTACCTGGAAGATCCCACCGCAACCATGGAAGGCATGGCGGAGGTGCGCCGACGTCTGCTGGCCGAAGGCATCGATACACCGCTGGCATCCAACGTAGCCACGACGTGTTTTGAGCATCTGCCCGTGGCGAGGCAACTGGACGCCGTCCAAATTGTTCTATCGGATCCGCACTACTGGGGCGGCATCCGGGCACAGCAGCATCTGTCGAAGTTCGCCGAAGTGCTGCGTCTGGGCCTGTCGATGCACTCCAACAATCACCTCGGTGTGAGCATGATGATCATGGCCCACGCCTCGGCGGCCTGCCCGCACCTGAGCTACGCCTGCGACACCCACTATCCGTGGCAAACCGAGCAGGATGAAGTGGTGCTGGGCGGCCGCGTGCCCATTGTGAACGGCTGCGTCGAGATCACAGACAAGCCGGGCTTGGGCGTCGAGTTGGATTACGATCAATTAGCGCGGGGCGAAGAACGCTACCGCACTCTGCCCTACCGCAAGCGGGACGACGAAGCCGAAATGCAAAAGCATGTCGACCCGAACTGGAAGCGCATCCTGCCGCGCTGGTAACAAAGATTTCGAAGGAGAGAGGAAGAAGAGATGAGCGCTCATCGCGAGTTTGCCGCCAAATTGCGCGGAGTTTTCGGTTTTCCCATCACGCCGTACCAGGCCGACTTTTCACTGGACCTCGACGGTCTGGCCCGCAACGTCGATGAGATGACCCGGCATCCCTTCTGTGCGATTGTCGCCGCCGGTGGCACCGGTGAGATTTACTCGATGACCGTGGCCGAGAACATCGCAGTCGTCAAATGCGCGGTGGACGCGACCCAGGGCCGCATGCCCGTGGTCGCCGGCGTGGGCTACAACGTCGCGATGGGCGTCGAAATGGCCCAGGGCATGCAGAAGGCGGGCGCCGAAGCGCTCCTCATCATGCCGCCCTATTACACGCACGCCCCGCGCGAAGGCCTCTTCCACTATTACGAAGAGATCTCCAAGAGTGTCGATCTGCCCGTGTCGCTCTACTCGCGCGACTGGGCGGTGTTTTCACCGGAGATGGTCGCAAAACTGGCCGAACGGATTCCGAATCTCACGTTTTGGAAGGACGGCCAGGGCGACGCACGCAAGTATCAGCGCATCATGAGCCTGGTGGGCGACCGCCTGGCATGGATCGGCGGCATCGGCGACGATTGCGTGCCCGCCTACTTCGCTATCGGCGTCCAGGCGTTCACCTCCTCGATCTCCTCGGTTGCGCCGCGGCTATCGCTCGCTCTCGCCGAGGCCGGCTTGAACCACGACTTCGCGAAACTCGATGAGCTGATGAAGAAGTACGTTCATCCGCTTTACCACCTTCGCGACCACAAGAAGGGCTACGAAGTGGCCGTCATGAAGCGCGCCATGGAAGCCTTGGGCAAACCGGCCGGTCCGGTGCGCCCGCCGCTGTGCGACGTCAACCATCACGAACTCGAAGAGATCAAGCACGTGATGGCCACCTTCGAGCCCTGGTTATAGACACAGGTTGATTTCCGGCGGAACCGCCGCGTCCCGTAACAGACACAAGCCGTCTTGCGGTTACTAATCCGGCTGACGCGGCTACGCCTTGCTCTTGACGCAGAGTTATCTAGCGCACGCGCTCGGCGTTCCACTTGAACTGCGCGAACTCCGGCTCCCGGTAGTCGTTGCGGCTGCCGGTCATGGTCGTGCCGTCCGAAGAGAGGACGAACATCGCGCCCCCCCAGAGCTGGCCGTTACGAACCTGCCACCGCAACCGCGCCGTGCGGCCGCTGACGGTCCCCTCCATCACGCCGTCTGCAGTAGCCTGAGTGCCGTCGCCTCCGTAGAAACCCCATAC
>JAEUQD010000109.1 GCA_016789925.1 Bryobacterales bacterium
GTTTGCAGCGGCACAGCGATAAAACTCTTCACGCGCTGCTGGACGATGGTCATGCTCGCCTTGAACGCTTCGTCCTGACTGGTGTCCAGCACCAGCAGCGAATCCTTCGACTGGAGGATTTTGTCGCGCACCGCGCGGCTGATCACAAAGTTCTCGCCGCGCTTGGCGCGCGGAATCAGTTGCGCCCCTTCCACCGTCATCACGATCCCACGCTTGGCGCCGACGGAGTTCACCGACAGTTCCAGAATCACGTTGAACAATTCGTTCAGCGGCCGGTGCCCCGCCAGTTCCCTTCCCGCATCGAGTAGCGCCTGCACCCGGGGCGTCCCCGCGATCGCGGGCGTTCGCAGCGCCGCCTCCAATCCGCTACCAGCACCGACGACTTCTTCCAGGTTTGTGCTCACCTGCGTCCCGTGGCCCGGTGTTTCCGCGACAAACACCACCGTGTGATCGGCTTCGCGCGCCGGGTCGCGAAGCGTCAACGTCACTCTGCCCGCCACGACCCGGTCGCCCAGCGTCAGTTGCTGCCGGCCGGCAAGCCGGACGCCGTTGACGAGCGTGCCGTTCTTGCTGCCAAGATCTTCCGCCCACCATTCGTCTTCATCAAACTCCAGCGCGACGTGTCGCCGCGACAGTACCGGGTCGTCCGGATACGCCAGATCGTTATCGGCCGCACGGCCCAGCGTGATCCGCTTCTTGCCTTCCAGCGGCAAAGTCCGGGTGCCGCCCTCCTGCACCTGCATCAACAATTCCCGCGACATAGTCCTCGATTTCTTTCAGTTCACTCGCTGGCGTGCGACGCCGGCGCCTCCGGCCGTCCCGTCTGCGCCCGCAAATACCCAATCAGGTCCGTCATCTCCTGCCGCGTCAGCACGTCTTCGTAGCCTTCGGGCATGAGCGAAACGGGCGCGTAGCCCATCTTCTGGATATCCTTCTTCGGAATTCGTACTTCATCGCCCGGCCCCGTGATCAGCCGCACCGCATCCGCGCTCCCGCGTCCCAGAACGCCCGAGTATACCTCCCGCGCGGTCTCCACACGGTACACTTCGTGACCCGGCACAAAACTTTCGCTCGGCAACACAATCGCTTCCAGTAAGTCGTGGCCGGACCGGATCGCCCCGATCGACGTCAAATCCGGACCCACGTGCCCGCCTTCCATCCCTATCGTGTGGCAGCCCGAGCAACCCGCCTTGGCGCCGAAAAAGATCTCCCGCCCCTTGGCCAGGTCGCCCTTCGCCGCCAGAACATTCTCCAGCGTCTTAAGTTTTCCCAGCCGCTCCTGCTTGGCCTTGTCCAGCCGGGCCATCAGCGGTTGGGCCGACTGCTTCACGCTCTCCGGGAACTTCGCCACCAGTTGCTCCACGCGCTGCGCGCCTACGGTTCCCAGCGAAGCCTCCAATTCGGTGAGCGCTTTCACCAGCGCCTGGCCCACCGCATCGGTCTTCGCATTCCGGAACGCATCGAGAAGATTCGGCAGCACCAGCGGATCCGAGGCCTTCAAGTGCCGCTGCGCGATCTCGAGCAACTGCGGGTCTCCGAACTCGGCGCGACCCACCACCTGGCCCGCGGCCAGTTTGGCGTTCGACTCGACTTCAGGCTTCAGGCGGCCCATCAGGTACGCAAAGTCGTTGTCGCTCAGTTTGCCCTGCCGCGAACCGAGCGCGCTCAAGGCAGCAATACGCACATCGTCCGACTCCTTCGCCGAATCCGCCAACTCCCGCAATTCCGTGTCCAACGTGTCCACGCCCCGCGCCCGTAGCAGGCCTACCGTTCGCAGCCTCACCCTTGAGTCCGCATGTGTCAGCAGCTTGCGCAGGCTATCCGTCCATTCCTTCGGGAACTCCTTGGCCGAGCATCGCTCAGCCGTCTCCAGCAGGAACAACTGCCGGTCCGCGTTCAGCGACGCGTCCCCTAACGCTTTGCCGATGGCGTTCTTCATGACGCCCTCGCCGCAAAACGCAGCCATCGCCTCCCCGATCATCTCGCCTTCGCTTTCGCTGAACTGCGGCGACCGCAGCCGCCCGTCCAGAGCCTGCGTCAGCCGCGCGGCCCATGGACGGTGCCGGCTGACTACCCAGAGGGCAGTCCGCCTCAGTTCCGCATCGGCATCACTGAGAAACGGCAGTACCTGCGCTTCCTGAATCGGGCTCTTGTCCATCTGGTCCAGGGCAATCAACACCGCCTTCCGAACCGTCGGAGAAGGGTCCTTCAGTTTCGACACCATTCCCGCCGAATCGCCCAACTGAATCAGCGAATAGATCACGCTGTGCTCGACAAACCGGTCGTCGGGCTTGGCCGACGCCGCCAGCAGCGCGGGCACGGCTTGCTTGTCGCCGATCTGCCCCAGTGCCGCCGCCACCTGGCGCCGTACGTAGGGCTCGTCTTTCTCCAGAATCTTCAGCAGTCCCGGCACAGCCGCTTTGTCCTGGGCCATGCCCGCCTGCCGCGCCGCCGCCTGCCGCACTTCGGCTCGCGAATCCGTGAACGCCTCGCGAATGGCGCTCAGCGCCGCCGGTGAACCGATCTGCGACAACGCATAGACTGCGGACGTGGCCCCGCGGACCGTCTTGGCCGCTCCGCGAAACGCCGCCAGTTCCGCCACCGCCGCTTCGCCCCGCAGTACCAACTGCTCCACCGCCTTGTCCAGGACAACGGGCCTGGAATCGTCCAGATGCTCCGCCTTGGCGTCGCCCATCTTCTCTCCCCGCGCATCCTCCACCCGCGCCGCGCTTTCCTTTCTCACGCGATAGAGCGCGCCGCGAATGTCCGGCTTGGCCACGCGCGACAACGGACATCCGTGAATAAACCACGCACCCGTATCCACCACGATCAAACTCCCGTCGGCTTCCTCCATCACATCGGTCGGGTGCAGGTCCGGATCGGCCGCCACAAAAAAATCCTCGTCGACGGTTTGGAACGTGGCCACATTCCGCGACACTTTGTGTCGCTGCACGCGATGTGCGTTGAAGTGCGCGCTGAACAAGTTGCCTTCCCACTCCTTGCCCCACGTCGTGCTCCGGTACCGCAGCAGTCCCGATGGCGCAATCCGCGCGAACTTCGTCATTACCGGCATCAGATCGCCCGTGCGCTTGAATTCCTCGGTCACCGGATACGGCTTCGGGTACACACCGCCTTCCACGTAATGCAGAATGGAGTCCCGCATTCCATCCCGTGGGTCGGTAAAGTACGTCATCGTGCCGAACATGTCCCCAGCTTCGGTAAACGCCACTTCCACCGGGTTGTCGAACCCGCCGCCCGCAAACCATTCCAGACCCGTGCCGTCCGGCTTCAACCGCCAGATGCGCGACGCCCTGCCTTTATAGGTGCGCCCATCCTTGGTCGTGATATTGAACCCGTGTCGCCCGTCCGTCAGGTACAGATATCCATCCGGACCCAGGATCGGTCCGTGCAGCGAAGCTGCGTTGGCCGACAGGTTCCACCCCTCCACGACCACTTCCTTCTCGTCCGCCTTGCCATCGCCGTTGGTGTCCTTGAACCGGTACACATACGGAGGCGCTGCGACAAACAGGCTGCCCCGGTACCAAACCGCCCCGGCCGGCAACGTCAGTTTGTCCGCGAACGTCGTGTTCTTGTCGTAGACGCCGTCGCCGTCCGTGTCTTCAATCAGGCTCACAACGTAGTTCGGGTCGGCCGACATCTCCGGCGTCTTCAGCGTCTTGCCCGACGATTCGCACATGAAAATCCGGCCCCGGTCGTCGATGGTCCCCAGCATCGGGTAGCTGACCACCCCCGGCTTGGAAACGAGTTCCACCTTGAAACCGCTCGGCACCTTGATCGATTCCAGCCCGCGCAGTTCCTTTTGTGGCCGCTTCAGCAGCCACCACGCTGCCCCAACCGCCGCTACAAGCGCGACAAGAACAACCAGTTTTCGCATCGTCAACCTAAACCTTTCGAATGTCTACGTAGTGTGCCCCGCGGCTTGCCCCGTCGGCCGCCAATTCAGTTTCCACGCGTGCTGGCCCGCTTTCGAGCGATACGCGCGGAAACCGTACCTCCGTCGCCCCTGCCCCTACCTTCTGCTTCGACTCAGACTGGCCGATGCGGATCCTGGCCTCCGACTCCCGCTCGATCGCCGGCATCCGTAGCGTGACTTCGTACTCGCCCCCCGCCTTGACGTCCACTTCCCAGTGGCCCCGCCCGCTGGCGTCCCAGGTTGCCTTGGGTCCCCGCCAATCCTGCCGCGTCAGTGTCACCGGATTCTCGTGCGGCGTACCCAAGTAAATCCGCGGAGGTGCATACCCGCGCGTCGACGAGACATCCTTGAACCACGCTTCCGTCTGCGCGCGCAGATTGCCGGCGATCTCCGGCCGTTCCGCCGCCACATCCCGGCTCTCGCCCGGATCGCTCATCAGATCGTAGAGTTCTGTACCGTTGACCAGCTTGTAGCGCTGGT
>JAEUQD010000113.1 GCA_016789925.1 Bryobacterales bacterium
CACATGGTTCAAGCGCCGGATGCCTGCTGCCGTATAGGCATAGGGCAGCAGCCGCAGGTAGCCGCCCCCGCCTACCGGAGCTGTTCGTTCCTTACCCAGTTGGACCGTCGCTGGGGGAATCTCGATGAGGGTCCCGGCAGAAGTCTGGACGGGCTGAGCCGAACGTGCATAGCCGGGAATCCCATAGCGGTCGTGCCGGATGGGATAAATGATGGAATCGTAGCGGAACCCCAATTCCGCGAGGACATCGAGGGCCCAGAGCGACCGGGTGGTGACGGAGTAGCTGGGCGCGCGATAGCCTTTGGGAGCGATGCCGGCGGCATCGGAAATGGTCTGAACGGCACGCCTCGTATCCGCGCGAAAAGCCTCACGACCCAGCTCGTATACAAGTTGGTGGGCGTAGCTGTGGCAGGCGATCTCGTGTCCGGCGCTAGCGATGCTTCGAACCAAGGCCGGGAATCTCTCCGCTACCCAGCCGAGTACGAAAAAGGTCCCACGGACATTATGCCGAGCGAGCAGGTCGAGGCAACGCCCGGTCGACTCCTCGACGCGCGAAGGCAGACGGTCCCAGTCGAGGGGACCGGCGGTCGACTGCACTTCGCTGGGGTGGAAATAGTCTTCCACATCAATGCTGATCGCATTCACCATCATTGGGGCCTAGGGCGCGTTTTCCGCCGTTTCATCAGGGCAACCGCCGCGTCCAGTCCTGCTGAAAAAATCCACAACAGACACCAGTCCACTAGCCGGCGGGCACGCGTCATTCCCTCTCGATTATAGTGGGCGACGTTTCGGGAGTTCTCAAGAAGATCCTGCCGCCCGGGCAACTTTCTAAAAAGAGCCATTTCCAAAAATGTCATTCACAACTAATTCAAAAATATTTTCTTCAGTCTAACTATATGTATTATAAGCATGTTACATAAATTTGACCGTTTGCAAATTGAATCAGTTTCTCAGATGAGTCCGCCAAACTAGCGGCCGGTGAGACACTTATTCTTTCTTGTGCTGGCGGCGCTTGCCGCTGGGCGTGGATTCGGCCAGACGGCCATCGACTTGCGCACGCAGAGCAAAAGCGTCGACTTCTCTGCGGCCAGTTCAACCCGCCCCCTAAAAACCGGAACGTCTCTCCCAGCAACCTGCTCGGCAGGTGAGATGTTCTTCAAGACCGACGCTCCTGCCGGGTCCAACCTATATGGTTGCGCGGCGGCCAATTCCTGGTCGCTTCAGGCGGGCAGCGCGGGCACCACGGGACCTGGGACGCCGAATGCCTCCCAATCCTTCACGACCCAGACCACTGTCACGATTGTCCACAACCTGAATTCACTGAACGTAATTGTCCAGTGCTATGACACGGCCAGTCGGGCGATTGAATACAATTCGGTCACCGTAACCAACGCAAACCAGGTGGCAGTGACGTTCCAGTCACCGCAATCCGGGCGTTGCGTTGTGAACGGAACCGGCGGCGGCACTACCGTCGTTGAACTCCAGCCCTCGGCCAACGCCTCGCAGTCGTTTACTGCGCAGACGTCGGTCACAGTGGCTCATAACCTGAACTCCCTCAACGTGATCGCGCAATGTTACGACGCGACCAACAAGGCCATCGACTACCATTCGATGACCGTAACCGACGCCAATCACGTGGCGGTCGCCTTTCAGGCTCCCCAGTCGGGCCGTTGTGTCGTGAACGGCACTGGCGGTACCGGCGGAGGTGGCGGCGGAGGCGGGGAGGCCACGACTGCTGCGAACGTCGGCGCGGGTGGCACCGGCATCTTCTCGGAAAAGAGCGGCTCCGAACTCCAGTTCAAGAACCTGAACTCGGGTTCCAACCGCATCAGTGTCAGCAACGACGCGACCAACCGCGAAGTGGACATCGACGTTGTTCCTGGCAACATCGACATTGCTACGCTGGGCGGGCTCTTCAGCCCCAGCCAGGTGGGTAGCGGCAACAAGCAGGGCACCGGAACGCGCTTCCAGATGTTCGGCGGCGGCACGCCCGCGGCGAACGACTGCGCCAAGTTCGACGCATCCGGCAATCTGGTGAGCGCCGGGGCGGCTTGCGGCACCGGCGGAGGCGGCAGCGGCGAATCCAACACCGCGTCCAACCAGGGCGTGGGCGGAATCGGCGTTTACCTGCAGAAGTCAGGCGTGGATCTTCAGTTCAAGAACATCAACGCCGGATCGAACCGCGTGTCGGTCACCAACGACACGGCAAACCGCGAAGTCGACGTCGACGTTCAGCCCGCCAACCTCGATTTGGCGACGTTAGGTGGCTCGCTGGCGGCTTCGCAGATCGCGACGGCCAGCAAGCAGGGCACCGGCACCAAAGTGCAGATGTATTCCGGCGCCGCGCCGGCGGCCGACGCCTGCGCCAAGTTCGACGCAGCCGGCAACCTCGTCAGTTCCGGTGCTCCTTGCGGCGGCGGCGGAAGCGGCGACGCCATCTCCTCGGACCTGGGTATCTCGGTGGTCCAGGCAGGAGCGGGCCTCAAGCGCGTGGGCGTCGACACGGCCACCGTGCCAACCTTTCTTACTGGTGTAGCCCCTTTGGACTTCGCCAGCATTTCGCAGAATACGTGCGCTGAACTCACCTTCTCGCTACCGGGAGCCTATACTGCCGACGCTGTCGCGCCCGGCTGGCCCCTGGGGCTGGAAAGCGGCCTTATCGGGCTGATGTATGTCAGCGCGCAAAACACAATTTCCGTGCGGCTCTGCAAGGTCACGTCAGGGTCTGTCGACCCGCTCAATCAGAACTTCCGCGCAACGATAGTCCGCAGTTTCTAGCCTCGGTAAGAGCTTTCAGTTTCAACAGGAGTAACATCATGAAAATCAGACTTGTTTGGTTAGTATTGGTGTGCGCACTGGCAGTCTTTGCGCAAACCATGGTTAACGGTGGGCGTGTAATCCAAGGCCCGTTGAACTATTGTGCGGACGGCGGCGCCAGCGACAGCTACGCCTGCGCCTTCTCGCCGGCCATCACCAGCTATGTTGCGGGCGCCTGCTACCAGTTCAAAGCCAATTCAGCGAACACCGGAGCAGCGTCAGTCAACTTTAACTCGCTGGGCGCGGTCTCGATCAAGAAGGTCGCGGGCGGTGTCGCCACTGACTTGGCCGACAACGATATCCGGGCCAACCAGATCGTGCGTGTCTGCTACGACGGGGTCAACATGCAGATGCAGTCGCAGTTGGGCAACGCGGCGGCCGGATCGTCCTCAGCGCCTTCAATGAGTGCAACTCCGGGCGAACCGGGTTTCTTTCCGCTCGGCATTGTGGGCACCAGCATGACCGGCGCTGTTGTGACCGGCAGCCCAAACACCGGGACCTGCCACGCCTTCACGTTGCCGGCAAGGATCACCTCGTCGTCCGCGTCGTTTCAGGTCACGGGCGGTTCGGGCACGGCCTGCTCGGGCGGTGTTTGCGGCTTCTCGGTGGCCATCTACGACAAGGCGAAGGCCCTGGTGGGCGCTACCGAAACCGGCACCAGCAACCATGCCACTCTCGGGAAGAACATTAATGACAATTCTTTCAACGGCGGCGTGAAGACACTGAACTGGTCGAGCGGGTCGGCCGTCTCCGCCGGAAAGCTGACACTGGATCCGGGTGGCTACTGGTTCTGCTACTCGACCGACAGCACGTTGCTACAGATTCTGGTTTGGAACAACACGGCTTGGATGCCAGTGGCCCATCGGGCCGGAGAAAATCTGGATAAGCACGGCTACCGGACCGGGCTGACGACCGGGAATGGCGCCGGACTCGCGTTTCTCGGGTCATGGACCGGCCAGCTTGTCAACTCCGGCGGCGGCTCTGAACTGGCTGCGATTTACTTTCTTCCGTAAGAGGCGACTCAATGAGAATATTGCTGGCATTTCTGCTGGCTCTGCCGGTGGTGGCGCTTGATAACTCCGTTCGCATCGTTGAGCGGACAGGCGCCGCACAGGCTAGCCGGCCATTTACTCTGTTCCGTTCGTTCGCCAACGACGAAATCTGCGGCTATCCGCAGCCGTTCGCCGATGGCGCCGCCGTAACGCCCTGGCAATCGGACGTGTGGTCGCGCTGGCCTGCCAGCGCCCTCTGTCCGGCCGGGGCCGTCAAGACCTCTTACATCAGCTTCCGGCTTTCGCTCGCCGCGAACCAGACCATTGTGGTCGACTTCCGGGACAATGCGAACCCGTGCTCGTCGGGCGATCAGGCTGCCTGTGCCGCCGCGGCCCTGACGCAATCCTCGATGCTTTCCTTCAACGGAGGAAATTGGGGCGCGAAGATGACGGCAACGGCCAATCCGCAAGGTGCTTCGTCGGCACAGAACGTCGATGCACGCGCAATGATGAGCGCCGGCGTTTGGTCGTACCGGCTGCGTGGTCCGGTGGTGACTCAGGTTGTCGTGGAAGATCGAACGACGGCACGGTCGTACGACATCGGGTGGCGCGAGTCGTGGACCGTGCGCCCAACGGAGACCATTTACGAAACCACGCGAACGACGATCAATGTGGAGGATGCCAGCAACTGGCTCTCTCTGCCACGGCCGTTCAAGGTGGTGATGGACTCAGAGATCCTCTCGATCTGCTACGTCACAGCCACTACATTGATCGTCGGAACAACCAACGGAACCAGCGCCGCGTGCGCCTCCACGGCCGGGCGGGGCGTGGACGGGACCACGCCTAATTACCATCCGGCCAGTTTTTACCAGTTCATCCGGCTCCACTCGGGCTCGATGCTGACGACCGATCTCGACACCTACGCCACTTCCTTCACGGTGACTGACGCCTCGGCCATCACGGTTCCGACGATTCTCCAGGTGGCCCAGGAGCAGATTCGCGTCTGCGCCAAATCGGGAAACACTCTCACAGTTGGAACCGGCTCCGCCGGCTGTGCGGCTGCCGGTGGGGGTCGCGCCTGGGGTGGCGCGAACACAGCCTACGGGCGTCCGACGAATACTCCCATCTTCGATTTGGGAGCACGGACGGACCGCTGGATCGACGCCACGTCGAACCGCTTCAAAAGTCTACACCCGGTGTTCGTGTTGACCTTCTTTACGGGCTTTACCGGAGTCGGCATCGAGTACCACATGTTCAATCAGTGGACCGACCGCCTCCAGGATCAGGAGTACGACGTAAG
>JAEUQD010000115.1 GCA_016789925.1 Bryobacterales bacterium
GCTCGGCGTGCGTGGGCCCTGGGGCCACGGCGATCTCTTCGGGTTCGGGGCGAGGCGCGGGGCGGGTCTTCGGCCGGCCGTCCGCCGTGTAGCCCTTCGCCTCGAAATACGCCGCGCGAGCCGCCTTCGGCCACTGCAAAGTCCCGTACGCCTGCACATTCACGTCGACTGGTTCGGGAATCAGCACCAGTTTGCTCCCGCGCTCCTCGATCAACGTGCCCTTGGTTCCCATGATCACGTTGCCCTGGCTCGGGGCGGAGTTGGCCAGGTGGACATACATATCCGCCACGAAACCTTCTTCGTACTCGAGAATCGAATTCATCACGTCGGGCACGTCGCGCCCGTCCTTCCAGAAATACAGCCCGCCCTGCGACACCGCCGACACCGGAGCCTTTACATCCATCACCTCGTGCAGCCACGTCAGCAGGTGAACAAAGAGGTCGGTCGCGACGCCGCCCGAGAACTCCCACCAGCAGCGCCATTGGAAGAACAGGCGCGCATCGAACGGACGATCCGGCCGAGGCCCGAGAAATGCCTTCCAGTCGATGGTCCGCGGCGAGGCATCCGGCGGAACTTCGTACTTCCAGGCGCCTTGCGCATTGTTGCGGTGGTTCGACATCCGGACCATCGTCACCTGCCCCAACTGCCCGGATTTCACGATCTCGCGCGCCTTCGCGGTGAGCGCCGAGGTCTTGTGCTGCGAGCCCACCTGCACCACCTTGCCGGACGCCTTCTCCGCCTGGATGATCTCTTCGCCTTCTTCAATCGACCACGTGAGCGGCTTCTCGATATAGACATGCTTGCCGGCCGACAGCGCGTCGAGCACCATTCGCTTGTGCCAGTGATCGGGCGTGGCGATCACCACGGCGTCGATGTCTTTGTTGTCGAGCACCTTCCGGTAATCCTTCGACGTCCGCAGATCCGGGGAGATCTGCTCCTTGGCGCGCTCAAGACAGCCGTCATAGAGATCGGCCAGAGCGAGAAAGCGGACGCCCGGCACGGGTTTGAACTCATTGATCAACTGCGTGCCGCGAATTCCCGATCCGATAAATCCGATGCCCACCTGGTCGTTCGCGGAAGTGGCGGCTTTGAGGCGAGGTTTGCGGCCCGCCAGATAAAACACCGTGGCCTGTGCGGCCGTGGAGAGAAAAGAGCGGCGGCTGGACATGATCCTACAGTAGCGCTTACCGCGTCCGGAGCGAAAATGGTGTGGTGTCCTCCCAGCAACTTGCCGGCATCATTCCCCCCTTGGTGACGCCCTTTCGCGACGACGGCTCCATCGACGAGCAGGCCCACCGCGCGGAAGTGCGCTACATGATCGAGACCGCGAAGGTGCACGGTGTCGCCGTTTGCGGCAGCACCGGCGAAGGTCACACGCTCTCCACCGAAGAAACCAGACAGATCGTCGCGTGGACCGTCGAGGAAGCCGCGGGCCGCATTCCCGTCATCGCCGGGATTATCGCCAACAGTACCCAGGCGGTGGTGGAACGCGCTCGCGCGCTCGCGGACCTGCGTGTCGCCGCTCTCCAGGTCACGCCTGTGCACTACGTCTTCCGGCCCGACGACGAAGCCATGGTGAAACACTTCGGCGAAATCGCGCAGCGGACCGCACGGCCCGTTCTCATCTACAACGTCATTCCCTGGTCCTATTTGCAGCCGCCGCTGCTCATCCGCATCCTCCGCGAAGACAACGGAGTTGTCGGCGTCAAGCAGAGCGCCAGCGACATGAAAGCTCTGGCCGACCTGTTGCTGCTCATCGAAGAGGCCGGCATCACGAACCGTGTGCGCATCCTCTCCGCGGTCGATGCTCTGCTCTACCCCTCGCTGCAAATCGGTTCCCACGGAGCCATCGCCGCCATCCTGTCGGCCGTTCCGGACTGGTGTGTGGATCTGTGGCATGCCGTCCAGGCCGGCGATCACGCCAAAGCGCTTATCCTGCACAAGAGACTCCTCCGTCTCTGGAACGCCATCGATGCGCCCAACCTCCCCGCCAACGTCCGCACCGTCATGCGCTTTCGCAACCGGCCCGGCGGCGTGCCCCGCCCCCCGATGCCGCCGAGTTCCCCCATGCAGACCGCACGAATCGAAGCTGCGCTCCAGGCTTAAAAGAACTTTACTAGCTCTTTATCGATAACAGGCCTATACTGAACTTAGTTATTTCGGCAAGGAGGTGGGAAATGAAACCTAATTTCCCGTACCTCTCTGGCGTTTTCCTGGCGGCGACATTGTTGGGCACGGTTGCACGCGCCGAGACGCTGGAAAACTTCTTTGACGGAAATTCCCTGCACGACATTCATCTCGAGATGTCCGTGCAGGATTGGCAGACAATCCACGAACGTTACCTCGAAGACACCTATTACCGTTGCACCTTCACATGGAACGGCCACAAACTCAACGGCGTCGGCATTCGTTCTCGCGGCAGCCAAAGCCGTTCACCCATCAAACCGAGCATCGGCCTGGACTTCGGCAAGTTCGCCTCCGGCCAGCGATTCCTTGGCTTGAAATCGCTCGTGCTCAGAAACCTCAACCAGGATGCCTCGATGATGCGCGAGCGCCTGGTCGAGGCCGTGTTCGCGCGCATGGGCCTGCCGTCGTCGCGGGAAGCCCACGCCCGCCTCTACATGAACGGCGAGTACGCCGGCGTCTATCTGATGGTCGAACCCTTCGATGCCCACTACCTGCAAACCCGCTTCGGTGAAGACTCCGGGTATCTGTACGAATTCAACATGCCGGATCCCCCCTTCCGCTTCAACACGTTGTCCCCGGAAGCCGAGCGGAAAATCCTCGACATGTTCGAACCCAAGACCCGCTCCGATTCACCCGACGCCGAGGGACTGCTGGAGATGATCCGCTTTGTGAACGAGGCAGGGGACTCCGAGTTCGCCTCTGGAGTGAACCGCTATGTCGATGCGGCGAACTTCCTCGCGCATGCCGCCGTCGAACAAGTCCTCGTGCAGTGGGACGGACTCCTCGGCTACCACGGGATGAACAATTTCTACTTCTACCGCTGGAACAAGACACGCCAAGGCATTTTCCTGGTGTGGGATCAGGATGGGGCGTTCACTGACATTTGGACCTCCATCTGGTTTCAGACCAACGGCAACGTCCTGATGCACCGGCTGCTGGCGATCCCCGAAATGAGACAGCGGTACCTGGATGCCCTCGAAGATGCCATCGATGTGATGCTCCACGACGATTGGTTCGCCGCTGAAGTCGAGCGCATCTACCGGCAGATCCGTGGCTCGGTGTACGAAGACAAGTACAAGCTCTGCCGCGGCCCCGAGGACATTGTTCGCTGTACGAACGAGGAGTTTGAAGCAGACGTCGATTACCTTCGCGACTTCGCGCGCTACCGCCCGTTATCGGTTCGCCAGGAGCTCGCCGCCGCCCGCCCCAATGACGCCAACCGTCTCCGTCTCGAGCAGGCCCACACTACCGGCCTCGGCGCCGGCACCGTTGTTTTGGCCCCCTATAGCTTGGCCAAGATGGAGATTCAGCTACCCGTGGACGCCGTCCTGCGCGCCAGCGGTCCTGACTGGCGGCTCGAGTTGAACAGCGTGTCCGTCGAGGTCGAGGGCGTCAATGTCCCACTGGTCGAGGTCGGGCCCGGCGGAGTTGTCTTCCTGGTTCCAGAATCGATCGCATGCGGACCCCGCACCGTCACCATTTCCTATGGGAACCGCCTCAGCAACGCCGCCGGCATCGAGATCCGACCTAGCGCGGCGGGCGTCCTGGCGGTAACCCACGCCGGCGGCGAACCCGTGACAAGGGAACATCCTGGACACGCGGGTGAAGTGCTCGTGGCCTACGCGACCGGCGTATGGCCCGGAATATCGCCTGATTCGCTTGCCAAGCTCACCGTTGAACTCGGCACACTGACGGCAACCGTGGTCTGGGCCGGAGCAGCGCCGGGATTCCCCGGCCTGGAGCAAGTGAACTTCTCGCTGCCCGCGGAAATCGCCAGCGTGCCGGGCGTAGTCCCGCTGGTCCTGCTCTGGAATGGCGAACCGGGCAGCACCTTCGAATTGCCCATCCTTTGAAGGGATCCATGTGAAGAGGCTCCTGTGTTTCCTCACCCCGCTGGTTCCCCTGTCCGCGGCGACTCTGTGGTTCGGACCCTACTTACAGGATGTGCGCACTGACCGGGCCACCGTGGTCTGGGCCGCCCGCGGCACTGGTCCCGGAGGCGTGCGCGTCACGGGTAGCGGCGCGGACCTCACCGCCGTCTCCCAAATCACGGAATTGTCCGCCGAGCGGACCGGCCTGAGCGAGCCGCTCTATCTCCATCAAGCCCTGGTGACCGGACTCAAACCCGCCACCGAATATCGCTACTCACTCTTCCTCAACGGCGCGGAACTGCCCCCGTCCGGGCAGTACCGCATTCCGACTCCGGGCGCGCCCTCGCAGCGCATGCTGGTTATCGGCGACAGCGGCGACGGCAACACCCTCCAGCGCGATCTGGCGGCGTACTTGGAACACGAGGAGGCTTCCGTATTGCTCCACGTGGGCGACATGGCCTACTGGGAGGGGACGTTCGCGCAATTCGCCGACGCCTTTTTCGGTGTCTACGCCAGGCTCCTGTCGCGGATGGCCCTCTTCACCACGCCCGGCAATCACGACTACGAACAACAGGACGCATTCCCCTACCGGACTCTGTTCGCCCCCCCGGTGGCAGGTGTCCCGAGTGAGGCGCATCGCCGCTACTACTCCTTCGACTGGGGATCCGCCCATTTCGTTGTCCTCGATACGAACACCTCCCTCGAACAGGCCATCGAGGGCAGCGGGCGGATGCTCTCCTGGCTCGAACGCGACCTGTGGACTACCGAACAACCCTTCCGGGTCGTCCTGCTGCACCACGCCCCATTCACCACCAGCGCTGAGAAGGCAGCCGACCCGGTTAGCGCCATGGTCCGCCTCCACGTCACTCCGCTGCTCGAACGCGCGGCCGTCCATCTCGTCCTGAGCGGCCACGAACATGTCTATCAGCGAACGCACCCGCGGCGGAGCGGCGTGTTTTCCCCGGCGGAACCGGGAACGGTCTACGTCACCACGGGCGGCGCCGGGTCCCAGCACTATGAGCCCGGTCCGTCAACGTTCACCGCGAAAGCGCTTTCCGCCCTACATGCGGTGAGACTCGACCTGCGCGACAACATCCTCCAACTCGATGCCATCGGGCTCGGGGGCGTCGTTCTCGACTCCGCCCGGTTCACCGCCATCCCGCAACTGCGCGAAACCGCCGCCGTCAACGCTGCTTCCTTCGAGACCCGCCTCGCCCCCGGCGGCCTGATGTCGCTGTTCGGCTGGAACCTTGCCCTGACCGAAGCCGGCGCTCAGGCATTCCCCTTGCCGCTGGAACTCGGAGGGGCCAAAGTTGCTGTCGGAACCACTCTCTTGCCGCTGACCTTTGCTTCCCGCGCCCAGATCAACGCCCTTTTACCCCTCGACCTCGCACCATCCACCGAGCCCTTCGAGTTGACCGTCACGACAAAGGTGGGCCTCGTCCGGATTTCCGTCCGCCTCCAGCCCGTCGCGCCCGCTGTGTTCACCGTGTCCGGCGTCGCCGCCGCCCTGCATGCAGACGGCAGGCTTGTCACGGAATCCCTTCCCGCCGCCACGGGAGAGTGGCTGGCCATCTATGGAACCGGTCTGGGCCGCGTCAATGGCAGCCTCGCCGCCGGCGCCCCCGCGCCCGCCTCCCCGCTGCTGGAAGTTGCCGTGCCCGTTCGCGCATTCGCCGGCGGCCGCGAAGCCGAAGTCGCTATCGCGTGCCTGGCCCCGGGGCTCGCTGGAGTGTACCAGGTCAACCTCCGGGTTCCTCCCGGACTGCCGCCCGGGCCTCAGCCGCTCACCCTGCTGGTGAATGGCGTCGCGAGCCCTGCCGTCAGACTCCCAGTCCGGTAGCCGTTGGCCCTCCAGTTGCTCCCTTTCTATCCAGAAGCGGCTCACCTTCGCACGCGGCGAGGAATTCAGAGCCAGGAGAAGCTGCGATGTTCCGTTGCTCGAGGCCGGGATGCCCTTATGCATGCGGTTCAGGACGGCGGCCCAGTTGCCTGGAACGCACCCTCTACTACGCACTCTATGTGCTTCTGATCGGCGTATTCCTTGTCAGCCTTGCAACCGGTCTGGTCCGGCTGAACAGTTCCATCAGCCTGGTCTGACCGCGCGCCGCTGGCCCAAATGGGTCAGCGGCTGCCTTGAATGAGGCACCGTTCCCGCATTCCCACTCAACAACTTAGCCGCTGTCACAACTTTGTGAGGAATTCGTAAGCCTTCCGTTGCGACATAATCTGCCCCCCGTTGCGCACGGCAGCGTGGAGGCAGAAAAACATGCAAACAAAAAACACATTAGCCATCGCTCTCCTGGGCTTGGCCACCAACCTTTCCGCCCAAACTCTTCGGCTGGACCAACAGTCCATCACCCAGCTTCGGGCCACCAAACAAGCTAAGATCGCCGCCGTTGTCGCCACTCTCGGAGAAGGCGTACGCCCGCGCCGCGTCGTCTTCGACCGGACGGGACGCGCCCACGTCCGTCTACAGCAGCTTCATCAAGGCGTCCGGATCTACGGAGAAGATCTCGTCGCCCACCTCGACACCAGCGACCAAATCATGAACACCACCGGCGAGCGGATCCAGGGTCTCGGCATCAGCGTCACCCCGGGCTTCACTCGTGAACAACTCGAGCAGAAGTACGGTCCCGCCGCCAAGGCGGCCGAACTGATCATCGTCCGCGCCCCCAACACGCGCGACGGCTGGAAGCTCAACTACCTGATGAAGACCGCGGATCCCGCCGCGCCCGAGTACTTGCGCATCGACGCCCAGAGCGGCGATGTGGTCGAGCGCTGGCCCGCCTGGCAGGAGGCCCTACAGCCCGCCGTCGGTACCGGCAATACCTTCTACTCCGGCCAGCACCAACTCAACACCGCGCGCGACACGGAGTCGAATCTCTACCGTCTCCGCGACATGACGCGGGGCGACAGTGAAGTGTTCAACATGCAGGACACGGCCCCCAGCGAAGGCATCGCGGCGGTCCCCTTCGAGGATTCCGACAACGTCTTCGGCGACGGCGGCGACTGGAAGTTCGGCATGGCCACCCACAGCACCCGGGGACAAACCGCCGGTACCGACGTGCTCCTCGCGATCAAGAACATCTGGGATATGTTCCTCTTCGAGTGGGGACGCATCGGACTCGACGACAACGGGCTGGGCCTCAAGGCTCGCGTCCATTACCGCAAAGAAGCCGGCGTGCGCTATGGCGATGCCCTCTGGGACGGCACCTACGCCAACTTCGGCGACGGCGGCGAGTCAGACTCCAACAGCGTTACCTATATGTCTGTCGTCGGTCACGAATTCGGCCACGGTCTCTGGACCCATGCCCTCGACTACGAAGGCGGCAACGGCGAACAGAACGGCCTCAACGAAGGTCACGGCGATCTCATGGGCGCACTCGTCGTCGACTGGTATGAGAACGGCGGCCAGCTTCCCGGCACCGTCACC
>JAEUQD010000182.1 GCA_016789925.1 Bryobacterales bacterium
CGTAGCTGATGACGTGGACGCCGGCGTGGCCGGGGAGCGTGAGGGTGGCGGTGGCAGCGTCTTGCGGGGGGTGGATGGTTAAGCGGGCGGTGGCGGTTTCGCCTTCCTTCTTGAGGGCGAGGGGGAGCGTGGCGGGTTCGATGCGCCCGCCGGCGGGGAGTTGGGGACGGAGTTCGACGCTCGCGTTGGCGATGCCGGCGCGGAGACGGACGTCGACCTTGCGGGGCGCGGCGGTGGGGAAGACGAGGGAACGCATGGGGAATTCGACGGCGACGGGCGGGACGACGGTGAGGGGGCGGGTGAGCTCGCCGCGCACGGCGTCGACGTAGCGGAAGAGGACGGGGCGGGTGAGTTCGAGTTCCTGGCCGGCGAAGCGGAGGCGGAAGTGGGCCTGGAGCACGGGCGCGCTTTCAGGGTGTCCGATTTGGGCGAGATCGTTGACGGTGTACAGAGTTTCGGAGGGGGGCTGGCGCAGCCAGTAGGGCTGGGAGTAGGGCTGATCGGGCGGCGCGGTGAGCGAGAAGGAGCGCGTGACGGGCTTGTTGTTGGGGAGCGGCGCGGGCTCGGTGGCCAGCATGTCGGCGCCGGCCATGCCGGTGAAGCGAACGCCCATGAGTTGGACCGAAAACGGGGAGCGGTTGACGGCGTTGACGTTGAGCTTGAACTCGACGCCGGGCGCGACGGCGAAGCGGGAGGCGGTGGCATCGAGCCAGAGTCCGGCGGCGTTGGCGATGACCTCTTCGAGTTCGCGGCGCTGGGCGGCGGCCCAGGGGTGGTCGAGGGCGGCCATCTGTTTGCGGGCTTCGAGGAGGTGGGGAATGATTTTGGAGGGCTGCTCGATGTCCAACTCGGCGGCGGCTTTGGAAAGGACGGCGGCGACGGCTTCGGCGCCGGGGACACGCTTCCATGTGGTGTCGATACCTTCGAAGGGGTCGCGGGTGGCGGGGTCGCCGGCGCGGAGGGTCAAGTACTGGGGTTGCGCGCCGCGGCGCTGGGACGCGCCCATGCCCTGGGAGCGGTGCATGGAGCGGCTCATGCCGGCGATTTCGCCGTAGGAAAAGCCAAGAGCGGCGTTGTATTCGCCGGGGTCGATGGTGAGCTTGTTGGACATCAAGGCGGCCTGACGTTCCATTTCCGGAGTAAAGGCGAAGATATTCCAGAAAATGCGACGGGCTTTCCAGGGCTGGTGGTGGCGGAGTTGTTCCGGGAAACGCTGCGGGTCGGCGGCGGCGGTGAAGGCTTCGAGCCCGAGGATGGCGGAGCTTTGATGGTGGCCGTGGCCATCGCGGGGGGTGCCGGAGAAGCGGAGGACGATGACGTCGGGACGGAACTTACGGATGGTGAAGACGACGTCGGCGAGGACCTGTTCGCGGCCCCACTTGCGGAGGGTCTCGTCGGCGGTTTTGGAGAAGCCGAAGTCGATGGCGCGGGTGAAGTATTGGTCCGCGCCATCGAGACGGCGTGCGGCGAGCAGTTCCTGGGTCCGGATGATGCCCATGAGCGCGCCCTGTTCTGGCCCGATGAGGTTCTGGCCACCTTCGCCGCGGGTGAGCGAGAGATAGGCGGTGCGGTAGTGGCGGCCCTGGGCGAAGTAGGAAAGCAGCGCGGTGTTTTCGTCGTCGGGGTGCGCGGCGATCATGAGAACGCTGCCGAGGGTTTGCAGGCGCTCGAGGCCAAGCTTCACGGCGAGCCCGCCGGAGTGCGGCTGCTGGGCGCGGGCCGCGGTGATGAGGAGAAGCAGTGTGCCGGTGGCGCTGAGCAGCGCGCGACGGTGCATAAAAATCAGTGTACCGGGGCGAGAATGCGCGACGCCCGCGCGCCGCCGAAGTAGAGCTGGTTACGGGCCGTGACTTTGGTGGTGGGCGGGTCGAAGGCGGGCGTTTCGCCGGTGCCGGGGTTGGGTTCGTAATAGTCGTGCATGGTGCTGCTGACGGCGATGCGAATGCGGTGGCCGGGTTGGAAGGCCTGGCTGAGCCAGCCGACGTTGAAGGCGACTTTGTAGGGCTTGCCGGGTTCAAGGAGTTCGCGCTTTTCGAAGCCGTTGCGATAGCTGACGCGGCGGATGGATTGGACGAGGAGAATCGAGCGGCCGTCGGGGTAGACGTCGCTGACGCGGACAATCACGTCGGTGTCCTTGGCGGAGGAGGAGACCCAGACTTCGGCGGCGACATCGCCGGTCCATTCGACGGGCGCGGTGAGCGGTTCGGAAGTGAAAACGCGGACGTCCTTGTGGGCTTCGAAGGCGCGGCCATCGCGGGCGGTGGGTTCGCTGCGGCCCACGGAAGGCGCGGGATTGTTGGGGTCGCTCAGGAATTCGGTCTGGCCTTCAATGGCCGTCGAGGTGGAGAGCTTGCCGTCCGCATGAAGGAAGTAGGATGCGGTACGGGCGGGCACGGGCCAGTCCGCGGCTTCGCGCCATTGGTTGGCGCCCATGACGTAGTAGCGGACCTTGGGTTCCTTGTCGACGCCGGTGGGCTTGCCTTTCAACCAGTAGTCGAACCACCGGACCATGTGGGCGTCGACATCGAAGCCGGAAGAGGCGGGGAGGTCGACTTCGCCGATTTTGGTGGAGTTCTTGCTGCCACCGTGGAGCCAGGGACCGATGATGAGCCACTGGCGGTTGCGGGCATTGGGTCCGCCGTGGTTGTGGCGGCCGATGTAGCTGTCGATGGAGCCGCGGGCCATGAAGTCGAACCAACTGGCGAGGATGAAGGCGGGGACGTTCATCTTGTCGAAGTGGCGGGTGGCGTCTTCGAGGTGCCACCAGTCGTCGTAGTCAGGATGGGCGAGTTGCTCTTTCAGGTGGGCGTAACCTTCGTTGACATCGCGGGCGTCGGCGGCCATGCCGACCTTGAAGCGCTCGGCGCGGGTGACGCCGCCAATGCGATAGCCGAGGTGGAAGAGGCTGAGGCCGCCATCGGTGATGTACTGGGCGACGAGGTGGGGCGGGCGCGTGATGGCGAGGAAGTTCTGGGCGTAGCCGGCCTGGGAGCCGCCGAAGGTGCCGATCTTGCCGGTGGAGAAGGATTGCTTCGCGAGCCATTCGACGGAGTCGTAGCTGTCGCGCAGTTTGCCGAAGCCGAGCGCGCGATAGCCCTGGTAGACGCCTTCGGACTTGTGAGTGCCGCGGAAGTTCTGGGCGGCGACCACGTAGCCGGCGGAGGCGAGTTTGGCGTAGCGGCGGCGAGTGGATTCGCCGCGAAGGTTGGCGTAGCGCTGTTCGTAAAGGACGGGCCACGGCCCCTTGCCCACGGGCAGGTAGAGGTAGGTGGACAGGCGCTTGCCGTCGCGCATGGGGATCATTTCATGGCGCTCAGTGACGTTGCCGAGGTCGAGCGGTTTGTCGTCCTGGGCGAGCGCGAGAGAGGCGAACAGCAGAGGCGTGAGAAGAGAGCGAATCACTTGGATATCCTACACCTCTGCTAAACTGAAAAATTCCACCCGCATGATTACAGCAACACAGCTCCGTCCCGGCATGGTCATTAAGTTCAACAATGACCTCTACTCCGTTTTCAAGATGGAGCACCGCACGCCCGGCAACCTCCGCGGATTTGTTCAGGCCAAGATGCGCCGCCTTTCCACTGGCACCATGATCGAACACCGGTTTTCGTCGGAAGACCGCGTGGAGCGCGCCATTCTCGACGAACACGAAATGGAGTATCTCTACGACGACGGCGATGCGTTCCACTTCATGAACACCGAAAACTACGAGCAGATGCACCTGGGGCATGACATGCTGGGTGACGCCGTGAACTACCTGGTTCCGGGGTTCAAGGTGACGATCGTGTTCTACGAGGGCAAGCCGATTTCGGTAGATCTGCCGGCGACGGTGGATCTGAAGATCGTCGAAACCGAGCCGGGGTTGAAGGGCGCGACCGTTTCCAATGTGACCAAGACGGCCAAGATGGAAACGGGCCTGGTGGTGCAGGTGCCGCCGTTCATCAACGAAGGCGAAGTGATTCGCGTAAACACCACCGAAGGCACCTACGTCGAACGCGTGAATTAGTGTTCGTGTACGCAGGTGGGGAATTCGGCAAGCACTGAGTTGCCCGGGTATTTCAAGTCCTGCACCAAGCCGCTTTGCGACGTGTAGTAGCCATCGGCCGTCAATGATTTGATCGTGCGGAAGAAGGCCGCGGGGAGCGGGAGTTTGGCGGCGGGGCGCGGTCGCGGATGGTCGTTGCGGACCCAGCGGGAGGCTTCGTCCACCTGGTTGCTGAGGGGTGTGAGCAGGCGGATTTGCGCGGCTTCGTCCATCTTCGAAAAGCCCTGTTTTTCGAGCCACGCCAAGCCTTCGCGGCAGAGTTTCTGCGCTTCCGCATTGCGGCTCACCACATAGTCGATGTAAGCGGGAACGCCGGCGCGGACGGCTCCGGGCGTGTTCGTTTCCGGGATGATGAGGTCGGCCAGGCGCGTGATCACAGCGAATTCTTGAGGAGTGAAGAAGGCGGGTTTGGCGGGGAGTTGCGCGGGCGGCGGGGTGGCGTGCTGGTGCTGAGCGTACAACTCATCGGCGGAGAAGGGGAAGGCGCAGGTGGACGAGATTGCGCCGATGATTTTCAGGGTTTCGCGCCGTTCGTGTTTCATAGTTCCTTCTTGCGTAGCTGTTCGCCGATGTAGTCCGCCGTGCGGGCGGCGAGCGCCATGATGGTGTGCGTCGGGTTCTTTTCGGAGGCGGAGGGGAACACGGAGCCATCGACGACGAAGAGGTTCTTCACGTCGTGACTCTTGCACCAGCGATTGAGCACAGAGGTCTTGGGATAGTCACCCATGCGCGCGCCGCCGAGTTCGTGGTTGGTGCGCGGCTCCTCGCCGACAGCGAGGATCTCGGCTCCAGCGGCTTCGACGATGCGAATGGACCACGCCGTCATGTCGTCGAAGATCTTCCAGTCGTTGTCGCTCCAGTGGACGTGCCGGCGGGCGAGCGGCAGGCCGTAGGCGTCCTTTTCTGTAGGCGACAGGTCGATGTAACTTTTCGGATTGGGGAGCATCTCGCCATAGGGCGAGAAGGTGATGAAGGCGGGATAGCGGTCGTGCACGGCCTGTTTGTAGGCCTTGCCGAAGCCGGGCATGCTCCGCGCCCAACCGACCGAGCGGCGGTTCTGATAGTTGAACTGGACGCCGAAACTGCGGGCGTAGCCGCGCTTGCGGTTGTGCATGAACGAGGGGACGTAGGCGTGGTCGAGGAAGCCTTCGTCGTTGGCGGTGGGCTTGCCGATGAAGTCTCTGAGAAAGAACTGGACTCCGTTGGTGAAGTGGGGGATGAAGTGCTTGCCGAGATGGCCCGAAGAATTCGCGAGGCCGTTGGGATAGAGCCGCGAGCGCGACATCAGCAGTAGCGCAACGCTTTGGACGCAAGCGCAGCAGAGCACGACGACGCGGGCGTGGAGTTCGCCTTCCTGCTTGGTTTCACGGTCGAGAAAGCGCACGCCCGTGACGCGGTTCTCGTTGTTGACAGCGACTTCGCGCACGATCGAGTTGTGGAAGACGGTGAGTTTGCCGGTGCGCGCGGCGGGCGCGATGTGGACGTCGGCGGAGTTGTACTTGGCGACGACGTCACAGCCAGCCATGCAGTTGCCGCAGAAGTGGCAGGCAGGGCGTCCGTACTTGGGCGTGGAGAGCGTGGACTTGCGGACGTGGATCACCTTGACGCCGAGCCTGGCGGCGCCTTTCTGAATGGCCACGTCAGTGCACTTCATGGGGACGGGTGGGAGGAAGTCGCCATCGGGCAGGTCTTCGAGTCCGTCGCGGTTGCCGCAGACGCCCACTTCGCGCTCGATTTTCGAATAGTAGGGGGCGAGCTCGTCGTAGGTGAGCGGCCAGTCCTCGCCCGCGCCCTCGTAAGTCTTGCCCTTGAAGTCACGCGCGGAATAGCGCCAGGCGACGGCGTTCCAGAGCAGCGTCTTGCCGCCGACGCCGCGGGAGCGCTCGGAGTCAAAGCCGGGCTTGCCCGGCTTCATGGTGGGGATGGAGCGGTTGGGGAAGTGGAACGGCAGGGCGTGAGTGTTGAAGTCGGTCCGGGTGTTGACCTTGGGTCCGCCCTCGACCAGGGCGACGTCGACTCCGGCACGGGCCAGATGAGCCGCGAGGGTGCCGCCGGCTGCGCCGGAGCCGACAATGAGGACGTCGAAGGTCTTGGCTGGCATGAGAGGAAGGGACAGTATAACGCGGGGTCTCAGACGCGAACTCACTCCACCCTGCAGAATCGGCCTGGCAACCGATCGGATTTCCGGGAAGCCCGCCGGCGAGGAATACAAGCATCAAGATTGGGGATGCTAGCATCAAAGAAATGGTGCGCGCCCAGGCTATGGCATGGTCGCGCCGTCGCTTTCTGGCCTCCGCGACGCCCGCTTTGCTGTTGGCCGACCAGCGGACGGCGCCCTCCGAGCGAATCCGATTTCTCGATGCGACCACGGAGTTCGAACTCTCGCGGCTGACCGCCCCCACCCATCGCAGCCTGTTGCCACCGCCGCAATGCCGGATCTTTTCGCGCCGCGGCGGCACTGCCCTGCTCTTTTCCAGCGACCATACCGGAACGCTGCAGGCCTGTCTGCTTGATCTCAAAACTTGGACATTTCGCACTCTCACAACGGCGAAGGAACTCGACCCGGCGTCCCTCTGCCTCACGCCGGACGACCGCTTTCTGTGTTTCCGCGACGGCCAGACGCTGTTCACCATCGCACCGGGCACAGACCGGGCCCGCGAGGTTTACGAGTGGCCGGCCGACTCGCCTCCGGGTGAGGCAATCCATACGATTCCGGAAGGCCCCACCGCCCTCGTCGTCGAGTCAGGCCGCAAGTTGAAAGCCGTACCTCTGCTCAAGGGACCCGCCCGTTTGATCGTTGAGAATCCGGACGGAATTCGCGACCCCTTACCGCGTCCGCGTCGCGCCGCCGTCGCCTACCGGACCGGAAACGGCGGACTCGCCCTGTCCTATCTGGACGGAACGCGCAACACCGCTCTCAAGACGGCGCCCGGCCGCGTCGGTCCCGCGCGATGGTCGCCCGACGGCCGCACGCTACTCTACCTGCACTCGCCGGAGGGCTCGGCAAACACGTCGAACCTGCGTGAGATCAATCCCGATACCGGCGAGGACAAACTGGTGGCGGCGACCTCTCAATATGCGCAGTTCTCCCCGAACGGCGATGCCTCCGTGTTCGTGGGAGTGTCGGGCTCCAAAGCCCAACCTCATGTTCTGCTGCTGTTGCGGTCAGTCCGCCGGGAATTGACTCTTTGCGAGCAC
>JAEUQD010000205.1 GCA_016789925.1 Bryobacterales bacterium
GCGATCACGCAATGGCTGTACCGCGATCCGGAACGGCCGGTCGAGAAAATGGCTGTCGCCGAGGGCTTCCCGCTCACGGGCCGCGAAATCATTCTCCGGCCGCCGCTGACGGAAGAGCAGATGCGGTCGCTGATTGTCGGCGACATCGTAATCATCAAAGGCGAAATGTACACGGGCCGCGACCAGGTGCACGCTTACCTGATGAAGAACGATCCTCCAGTGAACCTGGAGGGTGCGGCACTCTACCATTGCGGTCCGGTGATGCTGAAGCAGGGCGATGAGTGGGTAATGAAGGCGGGCGGCCCGACGACGAGTATTCGCGAAGAACCCTACCAGGCGCACGTGATCACTACGTTCGGCGTGCGGGCGGTGATCGGCAAGGGCGGCATGGGCAGCAAGACACTCGCCGCTTTGAAGCATCACGGCGCGGTCTACCTGAACGGAATTGGCGGCGCGGCGCAATACTATGCGCGGACCGTGAAGAAGGTGAGGGGCGTCCATCTGCTGGAGCAGTTCGGCATTCCCGAGGCGATGTGGCATCTGGAAGTGGACGGCTTCATGGCCATCGTCACGATGGACGCCCACGGCAACTCGTTGCACGAGATTGTCGAGAACGAAACCGGCGAAAAACTGGCGCTGCTCAAGCGAGGCTAGCCCCGTGGGGCGGCCTTAGCCCGCCAATGACACCGGTTTCACGACCCGCAAGCCTAATTGCCCGCGTTTACGACCGCGCCAACGCACCCGAGCCAGTTCTCGAACTCCTTCGCCTGACAAAATCCAAGATCAGATCCTATGTCTTAACGTTCAAGCCGAAAGACGAATGGAAGGTTGGCCCTCACGGGGCGCTCACGGCAACGCCTGACGGCAGCAGGCTCATAACATCGGGAGGAACTGGCCCGTTTCGGTTCTGGAACGCGGATTCGCACATGTTGTTGACAGACATCCCGGAAACCCGGATGCCACTCGGCGCGGGACGGACCACCAGTTCCGTAGTCGTCGCCGGCCTGACACTAAGCCCCGACGGTTCTTTGTTGGCCGTCGAAGGTAACTACATGATTGATTTGCGCGACGCTGCAACCTTGAAAGGCCTCCACCACTTCCAAGAGTTGCAAAACGAAGGTCAGCTGTACAGATTGTTCAATCCCCAGTTCACCAAGGATGGGCGGTATCTACTCATTCAGAGCAACCAGCCTGCCTTGCTTGCTTTCGATACAAGGACTCTGCGACGAGTCGTGTCGGTTCCGGGGGTGCCACCTGGGGCGGCTGGTTTCTTTCCCGCCCCGCACGCGCAGCGATCGGTCTACACAACGGTTTCGGGTGAAATTGCGCTGTGGAACCAAGAAGAGAAGCGCAAAGTTGCTCCGCTCGATAGCGAAGGACGCATCGTACGGATCGCCTATTCTCCAGACGAGTCGATGGTAGCTGCCGTGACTTTTCACAATGAGAGCGATTCAGTGGGGTAGAGGTATCGACTACGAGTGTGGCGTACCGACGATGGAAGTCTAAGAGGGGAACTGCGGGCATTTGAACAGAAGGCAGATTCGGTCGAGGGCTTACTCTGGTCGCCGGACGGGAGCTACGTCATGGCTGCCACAAGGTCCGATAGCTTCTTTACCGACCGAGGTGTCGGGATCTGGTCTGTCAAGACAGGCAGGCATCGGGGCGAATTGACGGGCTGCCCCACCAACGTTACCGGGCTTGCGCTAGTTCGGGGAGGCAAACTGGTCGAGGGTTGTGGTGACGGAGTAGTTAGAGAATGGGATGTTTCCGAGGTGATCAAACAGGTCACTGAGTTCGAAACCTCTCTACTTACTTCGGCGCAGTCCGAGAACGGGTCTGCAAAATAGCGTCAGCGAAGCGAACGGAGTCACTCTCCCGATCCGTAACCGTGTTCGAAACGCATTGCCAGCCGCCAGCACGGCCAAACACCGGCACATTCGAAAAGAGAAGGGCCGGCTGTTGTTGGACAGCGGCGCCCATAGAAGCCCTACCACCCGATTGGCGAATAAAGAGAGAATATTTTCGATTCGATCGCAGTCCTCACGGCTCGTCGTCTCGCAGTTCCGCAATCCAGCTTTTGATATCGTCTGCGGTTTCCATCCCAGGCGATCTTCAGGCGCCGATCCAGCGACGAAATGGATTCGGTGCGTTCCGGGCGGGGCGGATGACGGTCTTTCCCTCCTCGAAGAGGAACTGGACATGGTCACCGGGCTTCAGACTCAATCGCTCGCGGACGGGCAACGGGATCGTGATCTGCCCCTTGCTGGTCATGGTTCCTCCGAAACTGTCCTTCTTTGCCATCCTTACAGTAAGGATCGCATCTCTTTCAGCCGGCTCCCAACGTGTGCCCGCCGGTGTTACGGGAGCACCACCAGTTTCCGGGCCGACTTTGGCGTGACGTCCAGTTCCTTCATCTGGCCCTTGCTCCAAACGCCGCGCACTGTCACGCCCCAGGGTGCGTGGAGTTTGAAATCGACATCCCAATCCCGCGGCCACGCCGGCAGCAGATAGATCTTGCCGTCGTCGGCCTGGAGCAGCATGCGCTGGAGGGCGATCATGTTGGCGTTGCCGTGGTCCTGGTCCGGAATCCAGTCGAAGTTGGGTCCCCAGAACGCCGGGAATCGCGACCCCGGGTGCTTCTTGGCAAAGTTGCGCTCGACGTACTCGCGGGCCGTATCCGTCAAACCGAGATAGGCCGCCTGAATGCCATCCTGCCGCCATCCGCCGACATCGTCCTTCACGCGCCGCGTGAAAAACGTCTTCTGCCCCAAGTCGAGCGAAGGCTTTCCGACGCCAATCAGGCGGAAAGGAAAGACAGCGTAGAGCTCCGGATTCTCGGAGTTTTTCGGCTCTTCGAGCAGTTGGGCGGCGGGCTGAAGACGGCCGTCCGCAATTGGAAGCAGCGGAAGCTGACCGCGGAATTCCGCCAACCCTTCGTCGCGCAACCGGGCGAGTACCCAATGGAGTCCAGCGACGTCCGGCATGGGGTTGACAGCTTTCTGATAGGTCTCCAACGCCTGCGCGGGTTCCAGGCGCAGCACGCCATCGTCATCGAGCAAGTAGTGCTGGTCGTAGAATCGCGCCACTTCGCGGGCCATCGGTTGAAATGTCTTGTCCCGGAAGCCGGCATCGTGGGTGTGGAGCCAGTAGTCGTGCATCATCGCCACCAATTCCAGGCCTCCGGTGTAGAGATGGCGGATATAGGTATTCTCGACCCAATTGGCTTCCTTGCCCTCACGCTGCCAACCATAGTTGGAGTTGGCGTACGCGCCCCAGAAATACATGGTCTCAGGGAAGAAAACGCCTTCGTGTTTGAAGTACACCTTGGTGCGCACTCTTGCCAGCATCAGCGCGTCGGTGTACATGCGGAAGAAGGGCTGCATGAGGTCGAAGTCGCCCGAGGCCAGCATC
>JAEUQD010000240.1 GCA_016789925.1 Bryobacterales bacterium
CGACCGGTACACGATGCTTGTCCCGTCGGGCGAGAAGGACGGCTCATTTTCGTTGGCCACGCTTTGGGTCAGGCGAATCGGTTCGCTCCCTCCCACCTGTTTCACCCAGATATCGAGGTTGTCAGCGCCGGCGCGGTCGGAGGCAAAGGCGAGCAGCTTGCCGTCGGGTGACAGGGCGGGATCGGTAGTCAGGCCGGTGTCATTAGTCAGGCGCGTCAGAATCGGCGGAGCCGGCGGACCGGTAGAGCGAGTCATTCGCCACGTGACGCCCCCGGCGATCAGCGTAAGCAGCACTCCCGCGGCCAGCACCCACCATCGCCACTGGCGGCGCGAAATGGGCGCGGGCGGCCGCAGGCGGCCAGAATCGGAATCTTCCTTCAGATCCTGTAATGCCACTTTCACGTCGGCCATGTGCTGGATGCGGCGCAGTGGATCTTTCCTCAGGCATGACCTCAAAATGCGATCTACTTCCGGCGGTGTGCCCGCAACCACCTCCGACACGAGCGGTGGATCATCATGCACCACCGCGGCGAGCGTTGCCGGCGCCGACTCACGTTGAAACAGGCGGCGGCCGGTCAGCATCTCATACAGCACGGCGCCGAACGAGAAGATGTCGCTCCGTGCATCGACTTTCCTGCCCTCGGCCTGCTCGGGCGACATATATGCGGCGGTGCCCACGATCATCCCCGTTTTCGTGAGTGACGGCCCTGCAGGGGCGTCGCGTGCGGGCTCGACAAGCTTCGCCACACCGAAGTCCAGCAGCTTGATCTGGCTGGTCTCGGTGACCATGATGTTGCTCGGCTTCAGGTCGCGATGAACAATGAGGGCCGAGTGCGTGGCCTCCAGTCCGTCAGCAATCTGGATGGCAAAGCTTAGCGCCTGGCTGAACGGCAATCCGTGGTTCGGAATGACGCGGTCCAGCGTGGTGCCGGCGACGTACTCCATCACCAGAAAATCCTGACCCTCCGCGGTCGCCAGGTCGTGGAACGTGACGATGTTCGGATGCTGGAGCGCGCTGGCCGCGCGAGCTTCGTGTAAGAAGCGGTGCCGGCGTTCCGCGTCCGCGGACAGGGACGGAGGCAGAATTTTGATCGCCACGATGCGGCCAAGCCTCTCATCGCGTGCGCGGTAGACCTGTCCCATGCCGCCGCTTCCGATTGGTTCGAGAATGCGGTAGTTGCCGAGCAGCGTCTGGGCGGGGATTGGCGCAGACGCGGATGTCAGCAAATCGGCCAGTGGCCGTTCGAGCAAAGTAGATGTAGCGAATTCGCCAGCCAGCAACGACTCCACTTCACGCCGCAACTCCTGATCGTCGCCGCACGCCTCCGACAGAAAGGCGTCCCGCTCGCCGGGTGTACGCTCCAGTGCGGCCGACAGCACACTCTCAATCTGCCGCCATCTTTCGGGGCCGGGCGATTTCTGTCCGTCACCTGACATCCGTCTCACTCCGCTTAAGTTCTCGTGTCAGCCACAGTTTGGCGATGCGCCAGTCGCGTTTAACGGTTTCGGGCGATACCTTCAGTACCTCTGCCGACTCTTCCGCGGTCAATCCTCCGAAGAATCGCAACTCCACAACTTGAGCCTTCCGGGCATCGACGACCGAGAGCGCCTCTAAAGCACTATCGAGCGCCACGACGGCTGGGCAGCGTCCCTCGGACACGATCAATGACTCATTCAGGGGAAGCGGCGCCACGCCCCCGCCACGGCGGGCGCGCAACCGTGCCCGGGCGTGATCCACAACTATGTGCCGCATGACCTTCGCACAAACAGCGAAGAAATGCGCGCGGTCATGCCAACTTGAGTTGTTGTTGCGAATCAGGCGCAAATACGCCTCATTAATCAGGACACTTGTGTCTAGAACCGCATCGCGGCCCTTCGCTTCGAGGCATCGCTTCGCAATTCGGTGTAACTCGTGTGTGACGATCGGAACCAGTTCTTCCAGTGCCCCGCGTTCGCCTTGTCCCCAGGCCCGCAACAGGGCCGTGACCCTCGAAGAAGCACTGGACTCCATACGCTTTAACCAGTTAGAGTCTATCACTAGTGCTACTTATTGGTGCTAAATTTCTTTCGCCATCGGCAGGAAGGCATTACTCAGGTGGACGAGGGTCTCGCGACTACTTTTTCGTCATGAAGAAATAGAGAGGAGGCACCCGCCGCCGCGAGATTGAGCATCGCTCCCAACACCGATAGCCAGCCGGGCCGCTCGGCGCGGGCCACGATTGCCGAAGCTTCGCCGGCCAGACAGACGACCGCGAGGGCGTCCGCCCGTCGGCCTGGTGCGTCCCTGTCGCACTTCTGCCAGAACGCAGCCCTTCCTGCGGAGAAATGCGGATAATCAAAACATTTCTGTGTTGGACCGGATTGGGGGTGGACTGCAAGACCGCAGCCCGGAGGTCAATCCTCGAACAGAGAGTCGACCGGCACAACCATCTCGGGATTCTCCGTTCGGAGTTCCCGCACTTCCCGCATCCCTTCCTTCGTGCAGCGGAAGGCCTTCCCGGTCGCCGGATCCACCGGCCAAAGGTAGGAAACGCCGAAGGAGAGATAGTCGTTAACACGCTCGCTCACCCGCCCAATTGGACGTGGTTCCACTGCCCCATCCCTTCATCCCCTCCCCGATCCTCCCCCCTTCTTTCTGCACGGTCTCAACCGAACTTGGGAATTTGGTCAGCGTGGGCTCGGTAACGCGCGGCTTCTGGGGCCAAAGCGGAGAGCAAACGAAGCTACAATGGTCGCGGAATGTTATGACAAATAAGAAGCTCTGGAAGTCTGTATTTGCCGCGTGCCTGACGTGCGGTTTGTTTGGCGCGGAGATTCATGTGTCGGTGCAGGGCAGGGACAGCAACGACGGGTCTGCGGCCAGGCCGCTGCGGACCATCTCCGCCGCGGCGCGGCTGGCGCAAGCGGGGGATGTTGTCACGGTTCACGCGGGCACTTATCGCGAGCGCGTCACACCGCCACGGGGCGGCGAGAGCGATTCGCGGCGGATCACTTACCAGGCCGCGGCCGGTGAACGGGTGGAGATCAAGGGGTCGGAGGTGGTGCGCGGGTGGTCGGTTTACCGTGGCACGGTTTGGAAGCTCACGCTCCCGAACACGTTTTTTGGGGCCTACAACCCGTACCGGGATCTGATCGAAGGGGACTGGTTCACCGACAAAGGGCGGCCGCACCATACCGGAGACGTGTATCTGAACGGGAAGGCGCTGTTCGAGACGCACCAGTTAGAGCGCGTGTTGAATCCGCACCCGTACGCGGAAGCGCGCGACCAGGAAGCCTCGCGGTGGACGTGGTTCACGGAAAGCGACCAGACGCACACGACCATCTACGCCAATTTTCACGGTAAGAATCCGAACGAGGAACTGGTAGAGATCAACGTGCGCGAGAGTTGCTTCTATCCCGACAAGACGGGACGGAATTTCATCACGGTGCGGGGCTTTCATCTCAGCCACGCGGCGACACAATGGGCCGCGCCGACGGCCGAGCAGATCGGACTGATCGGGACACACTGGAGCAAAGGCTGGATTATCGAAAACAACGTGATCAGCGACTCGAAGTGCTCCTGCGTGACGCTGGGCAAGGAGCGCGGCACGGGTCATAATGTCTGGCGCGGGAATCCCAACAAAGACGGCGCGACGCACTACAACGAAGTAATCGTGCGCGCGCTGGAAATTGGGTGGTCACGCGAGAACATTGGCGGCCACGTGGTGAGGAACAATACGATCTTCAACTGTGAACAGGCGGGCATCGCCGGCAGCCTGGGGGCGGTGTTCAGCCGGATTACGGGAAACCACATCTACAATGTTTGGGCGAAGCGCCAGTTTACCGGCGCGGAGATGGGCGGCATCAAACTGCACGGGGCCATCGACGTACTGATCGCCAACAACCGCATTCACAACGCAGGCCGCGGGTTGTGGATGGACTGGATGGCACAGGGTACACGCATCCGCGCGAACCTGCTCTACGACAATACGACGGAAGATCTGTTCGTTGAGGTGAATCACGGACCGTTCGTGGTGGATAACAATCTCTTCCTGTCGCCGGTCAGCCTGCTGGACATGTCGGAAGGCGGCGCCTACGCGCACAACTATTTCGGCGGGCGGATTGTGAGCCGCCCGGAACTCAACCGCTGGACTCCGTACCACCGGGCGCACTCGACCGCGCTGGCTGGAGTGACCCTGACGCATGGCGGGGACAACCGGTTCTACAACAACATTTTCAGCGGCGGCCAGGAAGCGCCCGGGAGCGCCGCGGGAAGCATGGCCGGGTATGGAACGTGGGTTTACGACACGCGAAAGTTTCCGTCGCACATGGGCGGCAACGTATACCTCGATGGCGCGCGGCCGTACGCGAAGGAAGCAGGTCCGGTGCTGGCGCCGGAAGCCGGTGTGAAGGCGGGCATCGCGGAAGAGAACGGAAAGGTGTTGCTGAGGATTGCACTGCCCGCGGCAATGAGCCACGCGCAGACGCTTCGAGTGACGACGGAAGTGCTGGGCAGGACCCAAGTAGCGGAAGTAGGATACGAGAACAGCGACGGGTCGGCGCTGGCGATCGACACAGACTACTTCGGAAAGCCGCACGCAGCGCCTCGGCCTGGCGCGGGTCCATTTGGGGACGCCGTGCGGGGAGGCGGTGCACACACGCTGCGAGTGTGGTGAGTCGGCAAAATCGACTTCCCTTATGCTTCCGTCAGCACGATCAGAAAGCGCACATCGTCGCTTTCCGTGACGGCTGACACCGTGTAGATTTGTGGGGACTTGCCGAGCGAGTTCGCATCGCCGGCCGAAAAAGGACGTTCGTTCCAGGAGATGGCGTGGCCGCTGAATGCGGCGACCGTGGACGTTTTGACGACAACCTCGGGCACGTTCTTGAGCACAGTGACCACGGGGACGGCGGTCTCCATGCCGTCGGACGCCACGGTCCAATGCGCCGAGCCCGGATCGATCTCCCAGTGCTCGCGCGTGTAGCTCAGCTTCGCAACCAGTTCGTAACCTCCGCCCTCCGGCGCGACATATAAGGAGGCCGCGTAGAGTTTGCCGTCCAAACCCTTCAGATGCTGCCGGGCGATCAGGAAGCTATTGGAATGCTGGAGCCGGCAATTGTGCGCCCTGACCCCGTTTCGCACACTCGTGTCGGCGCCCATCATGTACGGCTTGTTCGCCTGGCCGCCGGGCTCGGTGTTATTCGCGTCGGCCCACAGCATGACGTCCTCAGCTTTGTCCCCGAGCAGGCCGAGCCAGAGGTCGGTCTGGCGTGGATTCAAAGTGCCCGTGCCGTCGAAGATCCCGTAGTCGATGTAGGAGGTGAGAACGCCGGCTTTGCCCGGCAGGTACACATTGGCGGCGAAGTAGACTTCGTTGCCGGGATAGAGATCGTAGGTGGATGGAACGGTCTTGCTGGTTTGATTGAGGACGGTAAAGCGCTGGCTGCCGTCCCACGTCTGGGAGACAACCGGGACCGCGCGCATAGTCCCGTTGCCGTCGCCGGTCGGGACCGCGGGCAGTTCGACGCTGCCGTCGGAACGAACGAACAATCCCGAAGTGTTGTTCAGGAGGTTCCAGGCTCCCCAGGCCGTGTAAAAACGGATCAGGTTACGTTGGAAGCCCGGCATCGGCTGGACAGGCAAGTACACGCCTTTGTCGAGCCATCCGGTTGGAAACGGGTAGCCCGCGGGAATCGCCGCCGCAATCTTGCTGTGAAACGTCGTATCGCCGGCGCGGGAAATGAGGTGCTTCCAGTAATTGAATGGGATAGCTGCTTCTTCCACGACGACAGGGCCCCCGCTGACCGATCCGCCGTCTTCCCGCAACTGCTGTACAAACACACCCTGGTTGACACCGCGCGCGTCCAGCGCCCAACCATAACCAGCCAGATGGTAGACGGGCCCGCTGGGCTCAAAGCCGGCGCGGCCGATGTAGGGGTCGACGGTCCAATAGACGTGCTCGGTAAGTCCGTCGTGGCGGCCGGGCGCGGTATTGGGAAGGTAGGGGATGAAGATGCCCTCCCCACTCTTGGGACGAGTGACGAATACCTGCTCGCCGGACCCGGTGACAATGGTCTGTGTGGCGCTTTCCAGTGTGCTCGGCTGGCCATCGTTCAGCTTGACGGGCGCCGAGAAGTCGAGATCCTTCAAGGAAGCGCTGTCATAGTAAAGGGCGGTGTTCTTGTAGGCCGAGCCGATTTCCATCCGCTCCGGCACCGCGCTGACGACATCGAAACTTTGCGAGTCGAAAACAATGGAACTCGAGGTTGCCAGCTTCCGGATCACATAGCTGACTGAGTCAACCGTTTCGGGCTCCGACCGCAGTACGGGGTTGTCGATGCGAGTGCCGTCAGGATTGAGATTGGCGGTCTGGTAAAAGGAGTCGCTCATTGGCGACGGAAACTCGTCTTTTCTCGGATATTTCGACATGAGGTTGCGTTTACGCCGGGACTTCCATTCTGGCTCCCGGAATGGGGGCAATTATACACCCCTCGGTTTACCTGCCGGAAACTCAGGGTTGTATACTTTGCAGGGAGTAAAGGAGATCGATGAAGAGAAGAGAGTTTCTTTCCACACCAGCCGTGGCTGCGGCAATGACAGCTTCCTCCGCCCAGGCGCAGGAATCGCCGCGGTACGACACGATTCTCAAAGGCGGGCACGTGATCGATCTGGCCAACCAGATCAATCAGCGCATGGATGTTGCCGTGGTGGGCGGGAAAATCGCTCGGGTGGATCGGGATATCCCAAGTTCCGCGGGGAAGACGACGGTGAATGTCGCCGGTTACTATGTTACGCCGGGCTTAATCGACCTGCACATCTGTTGTTACTACACGCGTCTGGATCTTACTCCGTCAGTCATCGCCGATCATCATTGCCTGCCATCGGGAGTTACCACGTGCTGCGACGGCGGAACCGCGGGCGCCGATAGCTTCGAAGATTTCAAGAAGATTATCGACCGCTCGAAGATGAGGATCCTGTCGTTTCTGAATATCGCGGCTCCGGGCGCGCAGTCCGGCCGGGCGGAGCAGGATCCGGCGCAGTTCAAAGTTCAGCTTGCGGCGGATACGGCCAGGAAATATCCCAAGCTGATCGTCGGATTCAAGACCGGCCACTATGGAGGGACGTTCAGCGATACGCGGCTGCCGTGGGCGTCGGTGGACGCGGTGGTCGAGGCCGGCCGGTTGACCAAGCTGCCGGTATTGGCGGACTTCACTCCGATGCCGGCGCAAGGGAAGTTCCCCGCCACGAGCTACCGCGAGTTCCTCCTGGAGAAGATGCGTCCGGGCGACATCGTGACTCACTGCCTGGCGGATCGGTATCCGTTCCTGACGGCGGACGGCAAGTTGAATGAGGACGTGAACAAGGCGAAGGCGCGCGGTGTGAAGTTTGACCTCGGGCATGCCGCCGGGAGTTTTTCATTCAGGCGGGTAGTGCCTGCGCTGAAGCAGGGGTTTATTCCCGATTCCATCAGCGCGGACCTTTTCTCGGATACGCCCTATACCGTGGGCATCAACCTGGCGAATGTGATGTCGAAGTTCCTTTGTTTGGGAGTGCCGTTGGAGGATGTGATCCGGCGCACAACGGTGTTTCCCGCTCAGATGATCCAACGTCCCGAACTGGGTAACTTAAGTGTTGGATCGACGGCCGACATCGCCGTGCTGGAAATCGTGAAGGGCAAGTTCGCCTATCTCGGCTCCGGCGGCGGGAAGATTACCGGCAATCAGAAACTCCAGTGTGTGCTGACCATGTTCGGTGGCAGGATCCTGTATGACCACCCGTATGGTTTGAGTGTGCCTTTATGGCAGGACATTCCGAAAGAGTCGCGATATTGGGCGGACACAACGAGGCAGAAGTTCTAACCGCACGGAGGGAGCCTCGTCGACGCGTGGCAGTACTTTCCATTCCTTGGTAATGGATTCCAATATTCATACTATTGCGTTCACAAGTCGATTGATTAATTATTGTTAACCACACTCTCCAGATTTTTCAATTACTTGCGAAACGAAATCCCCCCTTCCCACGCATCCCCGCTCCCCTCCCCTCCTTGACACCCCGTGCTACATTTACGACAGAAGGATCGGATTGTCTCGACCCGCAGCGGTCGGCCACAACCCGGTCCTTTTTCATTTCTACCCTGGCCAGGAGAAATATCATGTCCAAA
>JAEUQD010000252.1 GCA_016789925.1 Bryobacterales bacterium
AGCTTGTCCGGGTCGCGAAGGATGGGCAGCCCGGGCCGACCCACGTCGCCGGAGTAGGCCAGGCGAATCCGCTTGCCGTTCTTACGATGGTGCAGCATCACCACTGAGGAACCCAGCATGTGCCCCGCATCGTAACACTCACAAAAGAGCCCGTCGGCCAAGCGTTGCGGTGTGTAGTAAGGGACGGGCTTCAACAGCGGCAGTGTGCGCTCGGCATCCTTCATACCATAAAGGGGCTCTACCTCGCCGGTCTCGAGCAGTTCCTCGGGGCGCGACCGCTTACGCCTGCGTTTATTGACGAACTCCGCATCCTTCTCTTGGATGTGGGCGGTGTCCCGCAACATGGCATGGCAAAGATCCACGGTGGCCGGCGTGGCGAAAATCGGGCCGTCGAGGCCGTTCTTCACCAGGGTTGGGAGGTTCCCGCTGTGGTCGATGTGCGCGTGTGAGAGCACTACGCCTGTTACCGACTTCGCGCCCACCGGAAGCCAGCGGCTCTTCTGCTCTGCCTCCTTGCGGCGCCCCTGCGCCAATCCGCAATCGAGCAGGAGGCGGTCTCCGTTGACCTGAACCTCGTGCAATGAGCCGGTCACCTCTCCGGCAGCACCCCAGAAAGTGATCCTCATAAAAGGTCCAGCTTGGACAAAGCGTATTCGAAAATCGGTGCGAAACTCATTTGCTTGCGATGCATGCCGATGTTCTGCGTTGCGGGGCTGCCGACTGCGGGTCGAGGTGGAGCACGACCGTCAAGGGGAAGTGATCAGAGGCCTTGGCATCGCCGTGTATCCCTCTCTTCTCGAATGCCCGCGGTCCCCGGACAAAGATCCAGTCCAGGGCGGATCCCCGGGTGGTCGTGGCCTGTTGGCCGACTGCCATATGGAAACCGGCTCCGAGTAGTGCCGCGACGGCCGGACTGGAGGCTTTCCGCGTGTTGAAGTCTCCTGCAATCAGGATCGGCGCGCCCGGCGGGTACTGACGGGCATCAGCAAGTATTTCCTCGACCTGCAGCTTTCGAAGCCCCTCAGACCCGCGACTCTCCAGGTGCGCATTGTAGACCACAACGGGCCGACCACCGAAATCTACCTCTGCCACCAACGCCAGGCGGCCTCCCATCCGTCTCTGAAACACGGGCCAATTCGGTAGGTACCAACGCGATCTCCAAAAGCCGGTCTGATGCTTAAAACGAATCATTCTGGGCGAGGACGCTGCCAGCGAGGTCAGAATCGCCTGTCCGTGGTAAGCCGGCGAGTCCTGGCGGCCCTGGCTGAGCTCCTCGAACTCGACCGCAAACAGGTACGGCATCCGAAGGCTGCGCGAAAGCTTCTCGGCGATATTCCTGCGGCCAGTGCGCTGGGCATTCACGTCCACTTCCTGTAGCAGGAGAAGAGCGGCGGATTGACGCTGGAGGAACTCGGAAACATCTTTCAACCGCAAACCCCTCTCAATGTTCCAACTGACGACCTTCAATGAAGAAGTCGTTGCAGCCGCTCCTCTGACTCCACCCTCCCAAATCCGGTCCGGGGGCTGACCGGCGAAAAGTGGACGTGAGACAGAGCCGAGCGCGTACGCCAGCAGACATCCTGCTATTCGGCTGTGATTCATTGGGCAAGACCCTGTGAACCGGCCTGACAGGTATCCAGCGCCGGCGTCATGGCGGGGCCGTCTTTTCCCAACAATGACGGCCGCGCCTCCAATTTCCTGTGTTCAGCCGCGATGCGCCCGGCGGCCAGCAGCCAAGCCACGGTGATTGCCACATTGAGAAGCGCGAATTCCCTGATCCCCAGGCTAATCATGGTTCCGGCAAACACGATACCGGCTTGCAGAACATCGCCGCCCCGCCAGCAGAATGTATCGACCGCAGCCTTGGCCTTGTACTTTGCTTCGCGTGACGTCGGCAACCAGAGCGCCTGACTTACGGTGTTCATGATCGAGTAGTCGGTGCTGTTTTCCAGAATCTTGGCCCAACGGACCACCGCGAATATCGGAGCCACAGCCAAGACCGAGTAACTGAGGAGGGCCAGCACGGGCAGGATAAACAGGGCGCCTCGTACCCCGAAATAGCGAAACGCGCGCGAGGCGCCGAACGCCTGTAAGACCAGCCCAAGGAGGTTAACCGCACTATAGAAATGTCCGTAAAACTCGCCGATGAACACCTTTGGGTTGCCACCCGCTTTGGCGGCTTCCACTACCACCAGTCTTCCGAGTGTGTATTCTCCGATTGTGTTTACAACGTTGAGCAACACGATGAGAACCGCGATCCAGAACAGGTACCGGTCCTTTAGAATCAGTTGGAACCCACCTGCTGCTCCAAGTGGTTCCTCTGCCTTTTTGACTACTTCGGGCGCAGCCGTCCGCGCCTCGCGCCTGTTCACCGCCAGCATCAAGGAAAGGCATCCGAAAAGAAGAACGGCTGCGGCAACCAGCATCAGCGAATAGGGCCCGACGGAACTATTTTTGACGAGTGGCGCAACCATGGCCGAGCCTGCCACAGCTCCAACGCTCATCCCGACACCAATGAACGGAAACAGGCGCTTGCCCTGCGCTTCCGTATAGATGTCGTTGGCAAACGCCCAGAATTGGGACACCATGAATATGTTGAAGATTCCGAGCCAGATGTAAAACGCGACCCCTTCGCGTACGCCATGGGTGCCCAGAAACCAGAACAGTACCAGATTGGTTGAGAAAAACCCGGTCAGGCTGGCGAGCAGACGGCTTCGATTCACTTTTGTGGCAAACCAGCCGTAGAAGGGAACAATCGCGAGCAGGAGCAGGGATTGGGCGGCAGCCGAGTATGACTTAACCTCCGCGCCGCTCTCGGAAAGGATCAGCGCTTCG
>JAEUQD010000264.1 GCA_016789925.1 Bryobacterales bacterium
AACCACTCCATGATGTCGTCGATATTGGCGCCAGCTTCGAGGTTTTCGAAGATCGCGGCAACGGGCATGCGGGTTCCCTTGAGCACCCACGCGCCACTAAGCCTGCCGGGAACGCTCTCCACTGCCGGGCATTGAGACCAGTCGATTACACCCGCCGAGCGCCCGGAAAGCGAAGGGGCATGGCTGGCCAGTTTCAGAAGCCAGGCTTCCAGCGTGAGACCCTTTGCGGCCGCATGAGCGGAGAGCGCTGCGGCCTGCTGGTCGGGAAGGTCGATCTTGACGGTCATCGCCGGCGGCTCTACTTCTAGCCTAACTCAGCCGCATTTTTCTCGCGAATCCCGTGCTTCTCCATCCGGTAGATCAGCGCCTTGCGGCTGATATCCAGGTACCTCGCGGCGTGAGTCTGGTTACCGTGGAACTTCTCCAAAGCGCGAACGATCAGCTCTTTCTCGACCGCGTCGAGACTCACGCCTTGAGCGGGCAATTCCAGTTGCAGCGTGTCGATCGCCGGCCGCTCACGGCGGAGGAAATCAGGCAGGTCGGCGAGCGTGATTTCATCGCCGCGAGTCAGGACCACGATCCGCTCGATCACGTTCTCCAGTTCCCGGATGTTGCCCGGCCAGCGATAGTCCTGAAAGCGGGGTAGCAGCCCGGCGGGCAAAACAAGATCGGGCCGTCCTTGTTCTTCCTTCGCCTTGACGAAGAAATGTTGAACGAGTCCGGGAATATCGTCCGCCCGGTCCCGTAACGGCGGCAACTCCAGCGGAATCACGGCGAGGCGATAATAAAGGTCCTCGCGAAACGTGCCGTCCTCGATCATCGCCCGCAGGTTGCGATGCGTCGCCGCCACCAGCCGCACATCCACCTTAACCGGCGAAGTGGCCCCGACCTTTTCCAGTTCTCCCTGCTGGATGAGCCGCAGCAGTTTTACCTGCAGATCCCCGGGCATCTCGCCAATCTCATCCAGAAACAGCGTGCCGCGGTCGGCGAGTTCCACCTTCCCTGCCTTGTGCGCGAAGGCGCCGGTGAACGAGCCCTTCACGTGCCCGAATAACTCCGACTCCAGCAGGTCGCGCGGAATCGCTCCGCAGTTGATCGTCACGAAAGGCTTGTCGCGCCGCCGGCTGTTGAAGTGGATAGCCCGGGCGAGAAGTTCTTTCCCGGTCCCCGTCTCGGCATGAATCAGGATAGTCGAGTTGCTCAGCGCCGCCCGGGCCGCTGTGTCCAGCACCGAAAGCAGCGATTCGGAGTGGCCGATGATGTTCTCGAAACCGTACTTCCTATCCAGGCTCGCGCGCAGCAGCCGAACCTCCTGGATCAACCGGAAGTGATCCAGCACCCGGCTCACGGCGATGCCCAGTTCGTCGTAATCGATGGGCTTGGTCAGGTAGTCGTACGCTCCGGCCCGCATCGCCTGCACCGCGCTCTGGATCGTGCCGAACGCCGTGATGATCAATACCGGAAGTTCGGGATAATCGCGCCGGATCTGTTCCAACAGTTCCATGCCCGACATGCCGGGCATCTTCCAATCGGTCAGGACGAGGTCGGGCGGATCGCGGTCAATCGCCTCGATCGCGCCGGCGCCGTCGGCCGCGCTCGATACGGCGTATCCCATCTGTTCGAGCTGGGTCTGAATCACCCAGCGGAGATTGTCATCGTCATCGACTACCAGAATGCGTGCGGGATTCATGCGCGATGGGCCTCGGCCGGAAGGACGATCGAGAAGGTCATTCCCAGGTCGTGGTTGACTTGTGCCTGAAGCGAGCCGCCCATCTGGCGCACAATCTGGTGCGCGACGGGTAGTCCGAGTCCTGTTCCATGTTCCTTCGTCGTGAAGAAGGGATCGAACAGATGGTCGATGTGGGCGGGGGCTACGCCGTGGCCGCGGTCAACCACTCCGATGGCGATTCTGTTGTCTTCGCAGGCGGCCGACAGCGTCACGGTTCCCCCGTCGGGGCTGGCTTCGATCGCATTGATCATCAGGTTCAACAGTACCTGTTCGAGTTGTTCGGGGTCGCACTCGGCGGCCTTGAGACCCGGCGCCACCTTCTTATCGAAGCGGACGGTCTTGCCGCGCACGCCATGGCTGGCGAGTTCGAGCACGTTATCGAGCAACGGCTCGATGGGAACGATTTGCAGGCGCGGCGGGCGCGGCCGGGCGAAGTTCAAAAAGTTCGTCAGCAGTCCGTTCAGCCGCTCGCATTCGCTGGTGATGATCTCGAGGCATTTCGCGTTTCTGGCATCGAGGTTCTGGCCGCGCGCGAGAATGCCCGCCGCCCCCGAGATGCTCGCCAGCGGATTCCGGATCTCGTGCGCAAGGCCCGCCGAAAGCTGGCCTATGGCCGACAGGCGCTCGGCGCGCTTCATACCTTCGAAGTTCGCCTGCACCTTCTCGTAAACGCTGCTCAATTGGCGCGCCGCCTTTTGATAGTGCTGGCGCCTGCGGCGTTCTTCCGCCGTAGCCGCCGCCGTCGTCCCTCCCAGTAGCAGTAAGACGCAGGATTCCAGAATGCTGGTCGCAACCGGTTGGTGCGGCCCAAGCATCGCCGCGGCCCCCGACGAGAGCAGGGCAGCCGCGAACCCGCCAATCCACCCTTCCAACACGGCCGCCAGCGCCACGGGAATCGCGTAGACCACTGGCGACGCCGGGGGCGCAATCCATCCCACCGCACCGGCGGCCACCAAGGCAGCGATCATCGCCAGCCGGCGGGCCAGCGGCCTGCCGGAAACCCGCCCGAGAAGATTGCCGATGTCGCGCGTGATGCCAGCCTCTTTCTTCATGATCCGCGCAACGCTACACCGTGGCAACAGGGCACGGCATCCGGCACGCGATTTCGTACGACTGGGTCCGCACATCCGCCAGAAAGCGCTTCCGCGGGCTCTTGCCGATGACGAGCAGATCGGCTTCGAGATCCGTCGACGTTTCCCTGCCGTCGATCACGGTGAGCTTGGCGCGCAGTTGGTTGGCTACGCCGGCCGACCACCGCAGCACCGAGTCCGCGTGTGAGTCCACCGATACCCCGCAGACGATCGATTCGATCGGCCGGGCGGACAAAGGCCAGAGGTTGTCCAGACCAACCCAAACCGGACACTGCGCCTGCCGCAGCACCTGCGCCGTGGTCGAGCCGTCGAATACCCGCGTGAGTACCGGACTTGCCTGAGTCGCCATCACAATGAGGCTGACTCGCTCCTCGGCTGCCGTCTGCAGAATCACGGGCGCCGGCGAACCGCGCCGAAACAGGAAGCGGTGCGACCCGGCGGTTTGGTGTATCCGGTCACGGAACTCGAGTTCGTCCTCGCCCAGCGGCCCAACGTGCCTCACCACGTGCAGAAAAACCAGCTCCGCACCCAGACTCGCCGCCAGCGGCTTGGCGTAAGCCGCGGCCCCGAGCGAGCGTGCGGACAGGTCCACGGGCACGAGAATCTTGGTAATCGGCAGCATGAACCGGAAGAAGGCAATTGGAACGCCATCTGCCAACCGGGTATTTCGGGCGGAAGTGACCGGAAAGTGGGCATTAACAGCCAGCACTGTGCGTTTTCGGACAGTGGATCCGCGCCGCCCGCGGGATTGCCCCTGGAATTAGCGCAAACTGCATTGGCACCCGGCGTGCTCCTTAGTCGTTATGCGCGATCGGATCTACATCACTGAGGACGATTCCAGAAAGCTGCGGCAACTGATTGCCGGCCGCCGTTTTGGCCAGTCGATCGACAGCGAATACCTCGACACCCTGGAGCAGGAGCTGGATCGGGCCGAAAAGGTGGACGAAGACGCGGTTCCGCGCGGCGTCATCACCATGAACTCCGAGGTCCGGTTGAAGGACCTGGATTCGGGGGAAACCCGCGTCTACCGGCTCGTCTTCCCGACCCAGGCGCGCAAAGAGAACGGCGTTTCCGTGCTGGCTCCCATTGGCACGGCCATGCTCGGCTACCGCGTCGGTGACGTGATCGAATGGCGCGTTCCCAAGGGCATCCGGAGACTGAAGGTGCTCGAAGTCACTGCCCAGCCGGAACCGGCGCGGGTGAGCTGAGATGGAAGTCCGTTCGTAGCAACAAACCGTGATCGGATTTCCTTCAACGCGGTTGGGTCTCGATCCGGGAACGGCGAACACCTTGCTCTACGTGCACGGTCGTGGAGTCGCCGTCAACGAGCCCTCGCTCGTCCGAATCCGCACGGCGTCCGGCCATATTGAAGCGGTGGGCGGAGAAGCCGAGGCCAGCCGCGGCCGGACGCCGGGAAAGGTTCAAACAGCGCGGCCCATTCGTTCCGGCGTCATCAGCGATCTCCCACTGTTCGACGGCATGCTGCACCGCTTCCTGCGCAAGGCGCGCCTCCGCCAACCGTGGCAGCGCATCAAAGCCGCAATCGCCGTGCCGGGCGGATTGACCGAGGTGGAGCGGCTGGCCATTGTCGAGTCCATCCGCAACGCCCGGGCAACCGAAGTACTCCTGGTGGATCAGGTTTTGGCGGCTGCCCGCGGCGCGGGCCTCCCCATTGAGGAATCGCGCGGACGCATGATCGTCAACATCGGTGCGGGCGTTACGGATGCCGCCGTGCTATCCCTCGGCGATGTGATTTGCGCCCGTACAAGCAAGGTGGCCGGCGACGAAATGGATGCGGCTGTCGCGGCTTACGTGCGGGCGGCACACCAACTCATCATTGGCGAGCGGACGGCCGAACGCCTGAAGTGCGAGATCGGTTCGGCAGTCGTCGGCCACCCGGAATTGCAACTGCCGGTCAAGGGCCGGTGCTTGGTCCACGGCATTCCACGCGAAGTGGTGATCCGCGATGGCGAGATCCGCGAGGCGATTAGCCCTGCGTTGGAACGGATTGTCCACGCAATTCGGGAGACGCTCGAACAGACGCCTCCCGAATTGAGCGCGGACCTCATCGAGACCGGGATTGTGCTCACCGGCGGATCAGCCCTGCTGCGCAACCTCAACCGGTACATCAGCGCCGACTGCGGACTTCCGGTGAAGGTCGCTGCTAATCCCCTCTCGTCCGTGATTCTCGGCTTGGCCTACCAGTTGAGTCACTTGCGTGCCCGGGAGTGGCGCAGGTTCGCCCACCGCCATTGAGCCGCTGGCCCTCGTCAGATGGAAGAACCCGACCGTGAGGCTGACCAGAAGCACCGCGACCAGCATCACGAACAGCGCTCGGAACAGCATTCGATCGGCGCAACTGGGACGCCGGCGCGTCCCGCAGTGCACCGGACACCCCTGCCTCAGGCACCCGAACATCGGTGAGCTCCCTTCGCGACGCCTTCGGGGCGCTGAATCCAGGGGTGATTGGCCGGGA
>JAEUQD010000328.1 GCA_016789925.1 Bryobacterales bacterium
CCTCTACCTCCTGCGCCGTCATGTCGTCACCGGCGCTTTCTGTCATCCCAAGTACGGTGGCAACGCAGGCGCTGCCGGATGGGCATATCTCGAAGAGACCTACCGGAAGCCCTCGCCTTCGCCCGGAGTCCTGGGCGACACCTTCTTCGATTGGCGGCGCTCCCTCGAACCCGCCGCCGGCGGCCGCAATCAGGACTATCGCGGGTAACCCAAGCTCACACGGAGACCTCAGCCATGCAGAACCAATTTGATGTCGTCATCATCGGCAGCGGCGCCGGCGGCGCGCCGATCGCGCACGAGCTGGCAAAAAAAGGAAAGTCCGTGCTCGTCCTCGAGAAAGGACCTCTGATTCGCCCGCAGTATCAGACGCCCAACGGACGCAGCGAGTTCAAGCGCGACGAACTCATCGCCAGTGGACCCGAGAAGATCCTCGCGCTCCCCGAGGTCGCCAACAACGGCGTCTCCTACTACTCCAGCCACGTCGAGCCCGATCTCAACGACGAGCCCCACGTCTATCGCGACCGCGATGGCCAGGACCGCGCCACCCTCGAAGGCTACACCGCCCAGGTCGTCGGCGGCGGAACTCAGCTCTACGGCGGCGTCTCGTTCCGCTTCTCCGAAACCGACTTCAAGCTCCGCTCCTTCAACGAAGGCCGCAACGACATTCGCGAGGACCCCAACGGCGACGTCAAGCGCGAAGCCCGCGACTGGCCGTTCACCTACGACGACCTTGAGCCCTACTACACCAAGACCGAGGAATTGATTGGCATCAACGGCACCGTCGCCAATCAGCTCAAGCGCTTCAGTCGCGACGTCTACCAACCGCCGCTGTCCACCAACGGCATCAGCGAATTCGCCAAACGCGGCATGGAACTGCTGGCCCGCCAGATCAACCCGGCGCAACCGGTCGACCCCTACCGCACTCCCCTCGCCGTCATCACCCGCGATCACGCTCCCAGCGGCCGCAAAGTCCCCGCGGACCCTGAGTCCGCCAAAACCAGTTACGTCAACCGCTATGGCGATCCGCTCGGCCTCAAGTCCAGCACCTGGGTGTCGCTTCTCGCGCCCGTTCAGGACCTGCCGAACTTCACCATCCGGTGCAACTGCATGGCCACCCGGATCACTTACGAGAATGGCCGCGCCAACCGCGTCTTCTATCTCGATCCCAGCGGCCAGGAGCGTTCCGTCGAAGGCAAGATCATCGTCGTCGCCTGTTCCGGCATCGAGTCCATCCGCCTCCTCAAGCTCTCCGCCACGCTCGATTCCGGCTTCGACACCGCCATCAACCACAGCGGGCTGCTCGGCGCGTACTTCATGACCCACTGCTTCGGCGGCGCCAGCGCCCGCATGCCCGACCGTTTCGACAAATCCATCGCCCTCGATGCGGACTGGGCCACCGACTGCTGTTCCACCACCGACTTCCTCCGCAGCAATGGCCTCTGGGCCGGCGGCGCTCTCTACAACAACACCTCCGACGAAGCGTTGCCCTTGTCCCTCTTCCGTACCATGGGCGCTCAGGACCTCGACACCCTCTGGCGCGGCTTCATGCAGAGTACCGGCGTTCGCGGCGAGGCGCTGATGACCTACCTCGACGACAACTTCGGCCGCGGTCTCTCGGTCAGCTTCATGGCCAACCAGGTCCCGCAACGTTCCAACCGCATCGAGCTGCACCCCACCGTGAAGGACAAGTGGGGACGCCCGGTCGCCCACATCCTTAAGACCTGGCACTCCCACGACATCTACCTGATGGATCTCTACGCCGAGTGCGCGGGCCGCGTTCTCCGTCTCGGCGGCCAGGCCCTGGGCGGGTCTTTCGTCTTCGAAGGACAGGGCGCTTCCTACATGGCGGAAAACGGTCTCGCCCGCATCGCCAACCACATCCTCGGCGGAGCACGCATGGGTACTGATCCGGCAGACTCCGTCCTCGACAAGTTCTGCCGTGCCTGGCAGTTCGACAATCTCTACGTCACCGACGGTTCCGCGATGCCCACTTCCGGCAGCGGCAACCCCACCAATACCATCGAGGCCAATTCCTTCCGCGTGGCCGACCACTTACTGACGCGGATCTAGATAAAGGACGGATAACCACATGGATCCCCGATTTACCGACATTCAGAATCGCCCCGAGAACGAGATCTTCGCGGTCGTCTTTTATCCGGACCGCATCTACCACGCCGAATACCTCAACGCGACGCGCAGTTCGCGCTATCGCTATTACGTCCACGAGGTCCGCAACAA
>JAEUQD010000337.1 GCA_016789925.1 Bryobacterales bacterium
GCAAACAACAACTCCGAACGCGACGCAACATACGCATTCTCGATGAAGTCGCCAGGCGCGCCGTCGAACGGGAGAAAGTGGACAATCCCCACCTCCGGCTGCGCACATTGCGCGGGCTCAATGTCAACTCGCCAAAGCCGATGGTTCCGGCCGTCGCCATACATGGCAAACAGACGCGACCGGTCTCGCGATAACGCTGCTGGCCCAACGCCGCTGAGGGGCACTTTGTCATCAATTCTTTCACGCATAGCGAACCGGACCGGATCGAACACGGCCATCAGCTTGTCGCGGACAAGCACGGCACGGTCGCTCAAAAACAGCGGGCGGTCGCCATGATACTGAGGAATCACCAATGACTTCAGCAGTCGCGGTGGCGTCAACTCGAATACCTGGTACAGAAATGTCGGCGTGTGAGGGCACCCGATCCGGTCATACGTCGCCGAAAAACACGCATCCGACGCATCCACCCATAGCCGTTCTCCCGTCAGCGAGTACTCCAGCCCGCCCCCCACCAGCGGCGGTCCCGTAAACACCTGCAGGGACTTCCCGGTTTTAATGTCGAATAGTTCTACAGAATCATGTCCCTCCCGGCCCTGCGGCCCCCCACATTGGTAACTCACCGCCAACTGGTCCGCCTGGGGACTCAAGGCCAGAAAATAAGGACAGATGTTAGCCGTGACCTGTGTAACTTCATCCACGCTCACCACATACTTCTTGACGCCACGATGCATCATGGCCAGAAACAGCGTATCCGAGTCCGGTGTCACCGCGATATCGTTCACCGGACCGCCAACCGCCACCCGCCGCTTTATCCGCAACGTCCCCGGGTCCAGCAAGAGCAAATCGCCCGCTGGGGTGGCCGCGAAGAGTGTCTTTCCGTCGGGAGCCATCTTCATGGCCTTGATGGGTTCCGGGAGCATCACTGTGCGGACGGCGAGGCTCTCTGTGTCGACGATCCGCAATTCGGATTTGAGGTGTACGGCGCAGTAGAGCGTCCGGTCGTCGGCGCTCATCTCCGCCATGTCGAATGGGCTCTGCAACGTAGCGGAGTCGAACGTCTTCCCTTCCGCGGTCGCACGCCACAGCAACCGCCCACTCGTCACGGGAGTTTTCACTACAGCCGTTCCCGACCTCACCCCAACAACCCGCAACAACAGGAACGCCAACAACGGCAGCAACACCGCGGCACTCAAGTAAGAAATCCAACGCCTCCATGGCGAACCCGTCGCTCGTGCGGTCTGCGCTTCCTCCCCGGCGCTCGTCAGAACGTGGCGCGCCATCCATTCGTCCAGTTCGGAAGCGTACGCAAACACCCGAACCCGCCCCGCCAGGCTCTCCCGCTGAACCGGAAGCCCCAGGTCTTTTTGCCACCGCTGGACCGTTTTTATACTCCGCCCAAGGTAACCTGCAATGTCCTTCCACTCCTCGATGCGGTCAGTCCGCGGCACCATACCCAGACGACGATACTATGCGTCTCTAACCCATCACGCCAGCACAAACGCTTCGGTCAATTGCTTTGGATTCGCCACCACCAGGCGTGTCGCCAGCCCGCGCATCTCGAGCGCCTGTTGTGCCACTACGCGGGCAATCTCGGGATGGTTGTTCTGTTCCGACAGATGGCCCAACACCAGCGTCTGCACTTCCCCGTCCAGGTCCTCCGCGATGAAGTCGCTCACAATCGCGTTCGACAAGTGTCCCTTGCGCCCCATCACCCGCTGCTTGACGCTCCACGGATAGGGACCCACCTTCAACATGTCCAGATCGTGATTGGATTCCAGCACCATTACGTGCGACCCGCTCAAATGCCATTTCACCGAGTCCGGCAAGTACCCCAAGTCCATTGCCAGGCCCACCTTCATCCCCTGGCACGACACGGTGAACCCCACCGGATCGATCGCGTCGTGAGGAATCGTGAAGCTCTGAACCTCGAGGTCGCCCACCCTGATCCGGATGCCCGCCTGGAACGGCTCAATGCGTTCCGGCATCTTCCCGTTCCAGTCGATGGTCGGCGCCGTGAGGTGGGTCAGGTAAATGGGCGTTTTGAACTTCCGCGCGAACGCCGGCAACCCGCAGGTGTGGTCGCTGTGCTCGTGCGTGATGAAGATCGCGTCCAACTGCTCCGGTTGTTCCCCAATCGCGGCCAGGCGTTCGACGATCTCCCTGCGGCTCAACCCGGCGTCGATCAGGATGCGCGTGCGGCCGCTGCCGACAAACGTGCAGTTGCCGGCGCTCGAGGTCGCTAGAACGCAAACTTTCAGCAAATTCCATTCTGGCGGCAGCCGCCCCCGAGTGCAACCGTATCATTAGGGGTATGCGGTTGTTTTTCCTTCTTCTCCTGAGCCTTCCGGCCTATCCGCAATCCCGCCTGGCCACCTACCTCAACCTCACCTCTGAACAACAGAAATCCCTCCAAACGATTGAAACAAAACTAAATCAATACGTTTCGGACCGCACTTTGCGCGCCTTCCAGCTCGAACTCGAAGTCCGCCAGGAACGCGACCGCTCCACGCTGGACGCCACCGCCATCGGAACCCGCTACGTCGAGCTCGAAACCATGTGCCGCGACGCCCGCCGCCGTTACCAGTCGGCCATCAGCGATGCCCGCGCCCTGCTCACCGCGCCGCAGCTTGCCCGCCTGAAGACCCTCGAAGAGTCCCTCTCCCTCCTCCCCGCCGTCGCCGAAGCCGACAAATCCAAACTCCTCGACGCACCCGGCATCGGCCCGCTCGCTATTCAAATGGGCGTGCTGAATTCCCGCCCGCTGCCCGGTTGCCAGTCGGGCCAGGGGCCCAGCGTGCAGACGCGAACCGCCCCATCCATCCCCGGCCTCGATCCTCCGCCGCAGCCCTGACACCGTATCCTGAGAATATGAGGACACCGCTTGTTTGGGCGGCGCTGACACTGGCGTTGCCGCTCTGGGCACAAGACACCTGTCCCCCCACGCCGGCCTTTTCGCCCTGCGACCTGAGCTTTGAAATGACGGCCGCGGAAGCCGAGCAACATCCCAACCCCTTCGTCAGCGTCACCATGCACGCCGAGTTTCGCTCGCCGCGCCACCGCACTGTGATGATGCCCGGTTACTGGGATGGCGGCCGCAAAATCGCGTTCCGCTTCTCCCCGGTCGCCGCGGGCGAATGGACCTACCGCCTCACCAGTAACCTCGCCTCCATCAACGGCAAGACCGGTACTTTCACGGCCACCGAATCCGACCATCCGGGTTTCATCCGTCCCGACAACCTCCGCGCCTGGTCCACCACCTCCGCAAAGCGCCTGCCCCACCTCTGGATGGGCGACACCCAGTACACTTTTGCGTGGCTTGACCGCGCCCTCTTCGACCGCATGCTGGAGTCGCGCGCCGCACAGAAGTTCACCCACATCCGCGGCCTCGTCATGCAGAACAAGCGCGACCTCCCGCCGGCGTTCGCCGCGCCGGACCAGCCCAACCACGCCCACTTCCAGGAACTCGACAAGCGCATCCGCGCCATCAACCTCAAGGGCATCTTCGTCGACCTCATCCTTGCCGGCGACGAAGACCACCTCGTGAAGGTCTTCCCTCAGCGCGCACAGCGCGAACGCTACCTGCGCTACCTGATCGCCCGTTACGCGCCCATGATGATCACCTGGCAAGGCGTCCAGGAGTTTGAAGAATACACCGATGGCCGTGCCCTGCTCAAGGAACTCGGCCAGTACCTCAAACAATACGACCCCTACAATCACCCGCGCTCCACTCACACCGTCGCCACCTCCGCGCCCTTGCTCACCGACGGTTGGATGACCCACGTCATCTACCAATCGTCGTCGGCACCGCTCGCCGCAGTTGAACGGCAGGTCTACCAGGTGCCCATGGTCAACGCCGAGTTCGCGTACGAAGACTCCGGCGCAGGCAAGTCGCATCCGCATCACGTATCGAGCGACGAGTTCCGGAAGCGTCTCTGGCGGATGACCATGAACGGCCAGTACCCGACCTTCGGCAACACCGGCACCTACGGCGGCAAGGCCTTCACGGTCGACGCCAAGTATCTCGACTCCCCCGGCGCCACGGCCATGAAAGCCTGGTTCGAATTCTTCGAGCGTACCCGCTTCTGGGAGCTCGAGCCGAACTTCGAACTTCAGGGTGGCGTCAGTCTCGCTCTCCCCGGCATCGAGTACATCGTCTATCTCGAGAACGGGGGGGAAGTCGACATGGTCACCGAACGCAAAGGCTACGAAGTCTACTGGTACCGCCCCGCCACCGGCGAGACCATCAAAGAAAAGAAGGACTACAAGGGCGAACGCTTCCAGGGCTCGTCGCCCGACAAGAACAGCGATTGGGTGCTCCACCTCTCCCGCGACGGCCGCAAAGAGAGCATGGCGAAGTCGTGGAAGTTTGAGTCCCGCCCCATCTTCCAGCAGGAGCCCGAACGCACACCCGCCAAGATCCCCTTCGAAATCGAAGAACCCAAGTCCGACACACTGCCCGTCGGCAAGCCGGTTCGGTTCTCCGCCAAGCTTACTCGCGAAACGCGCGCGTCGAAGATGATGATGTACGTCTGGCAGGCCGAAGCCACCGCTGACCAGCAAGGCTACCGCATTATCGGAACCACACAATCGGGCGACTTCACGCTCCCGCCCAGCTTCGCGCGGAACTACCCCGCCGTGGTCAACCTGCGCCTTTACGGCCTCAACGGGAATGGCAAGCTGTATCAGTTGGACCGCGTGATCAAGGCCGAAAAGTGAAAATCCTCGCGCTCGATACCAGCGCCGAGTTCGCCAGCATCGCCGCACTCGATGGCGACCATCTTACCGAGGTGCTCATCCACTCCCGCGATGGCTTTGGTCACCACATCTTCCAGCAGGTGGAATCGCTGTTGGGCAAGCTGGGCTGGCGCGTCGACGACATCGATTGTTTCGGCGCCGCCGCCGGACCCGGTTCCTTCACCGGCGTCCGCGTCGCCCTTTCCGCGATCAAAGGGCTTGCCGAAGCCGCGGGCAAACCGATGGTAGCGGTCTCGAACCTACAGGCCTTAGCCGCTTTCGGCGACGCTCCGCTTCGCGCCCCCCTGCTCGATGCCCGCCGGGGCGAAATCTACGCCGGCCTCTACGACGCCAGCCTGCAACTGGTCCAGCCGGAAGTGGTCGCGCGGTTTCAGGATTGGCTCCCCACCGTCCCCGGGGACGCCCAGTTTATCGTGGCCGATCCACTGCCCTTCGAGTCCTCCCTGCCGCGCGAACCTCTCCACGCGCCCCGCGCCCTCGCTTCCGCGGTCGCCCATATCGCCCGCACCCGTTTCCTGAACGGACAGGCGCAGGACCCCGCCGCCACCGACGCCAACTACGTCCGGCGAGCCGACGCCGAACTCAAGTGGGTCGATCGATAGCCGAGATAGTTAGCGCTCAAAGAGGGCGGCCTGTTGGGCGGCCTCAGGATGGGCGAGGTGGTCGATGCCACCGATGCACTCCATCACCATGTGTTCGAGTTTCAGGCAGCGCGCGACAATCCGCAAGGATGCCGTGACATTTGGTGACAATCAGGGAATCTGATTATGATAATCTTCCCTGCAAATGCGGTTCGGGGAGGCATGGCGCCCGTACCGGCGGGCGATTCTGATTTACGCCGGAGCGATCCTCCTGCCGGCGGCAGGACTGCTGTGGCTGGGCGTGCAGTCGACCGAGCGGCAGCGGCAGGCGCTGGCGACGTTGACGGCCGAGAAGCTGGCGGCTGAGCTGGAGCGGCGCGCGCGGGTG
>JAEUQD010000343.1 GCA_016789925.1 Bryobacterales bacterium
GACCCCGCCCGCCCGCAAAAAGTCCCAGGCCACGAATTCGGGCTGAAGTTGTCCGCGACGGACCGTTCCGCCCTGATCGCTTTCCTGAAGACACTCTAAGCAAATCGTTTGAGGTACTTCGTCTTGTCGTAGCCGGAGCCGCAAAGGGGCCAGCGGTTGACGCCCCCGGCGGTGGTATGGACGGAGGTCCGAGGAATGACGATGTGGAATTTGCGAGCCATTTCCGCCATTACTTCCCCTCTTGAGACAATACTTCCCCTCTTGAGATAACCTCACAATCACTGCCGAAGACCTCCCGGATCGCCGCGTGACAGTCATCGTTCTTGCTGTAGTATTCAACCCTCTTTAGCGGTACGTGCCTTCGCCGCCCCGCCTCCAGGAAAAGGAACCTCCCGTGATGGTCCTCCTTGGGAAAGCCATATCCGACCACCACTACTCTGTCCGCAGCCCTAACGCTCTCCATCACTACCTCCCATTGGCGCATGATGAGCTTGAAAACGTCACAGGCTCCGTAATGGTATTGGACTTCAGAAATCAGCTCACTCTTGATCGGCACGGCCCCAAGTACCAGTGGTTCGCTTTTCGGATCTCTGTCTTTGTCTTTGACATCCTCCGGTGCAAGCGAATCCAGCAACGGTTCGCCCACAGGGGGCGGATGAGGTCCGCCGACCCCCCACGAAGTAGAACCGTGGGGCTTAGCGAACTGGACCTTGTGAGCCCCCTGGCACCGGGTACCACCATGCACCAAAGGGAGTCCCATCCTCATCCCGAGCGTCTCGACGAGAGTATCGTAGTTGAACGAGATGATTGCGTCTCCCTCCTTCACGCCCTTTATGATCGACACGAGCGTGCACCGGCTGGATCCGGTGATCTTGGCCGCTGCTGCTTCGCACCCTTTTCCGTAGATCGCCAGAATCGCCCGCTTGAGTTCGCCAATCGCGGGTTCGAGCCAATCATTGTGTTCAAGGAATCCTCCGCGTCTGACACAGAACTTTGCGTAGTAGTCAACGAACGACCACAATTCCTCCAGGCCTTGTTTGTTCAAGCAGGGCTCCTTCGGGCTCAGGTAGCGAGCTGCTTTGGCTAGGTTCGGGTAGCTGTCTGGGTCCAGCTTCGCTCCGAATTCCCTACTCACGGGTGCAGAATCGTTCAATGTCCCGCGTGTGCTGCCGGCTCCAAAGATGTAGACAGTCATTGGAGCATTCTATGTAATTTTCAAACCTGATAACAGAAATGACATTGGTACTGACAGCACGCCGCCAGGTTGTAGTGATCCTGGAAATCCGCAAACACTTCAAAATTGGAATCGTTTGATCTGTAGAGGTTACCACCAGCCTCTTTCAGCCCGCTGACCATTCAGTGTTCGCCATTCTCGCTGCCTGCGGTGATCACAATCATCGGAGCCGAGAGCTCCAACTACCCACGCGCATGTGATACGGTAATTGCCTATGGCAACGAAAGTTCATATTATCGGCGCCTATCACAGTCTCCACCTGACAGCCGATAATGTCTGTAATGGTGACAGGCAACGCTTTCTAGCGATCCTCGACGCGCATCTTCGAGGAGGAGTCATAGTCGCAGAAGAAGCGGGAGAGCGAGAAGATCAATCAGACGCCAAGAAAATGGCCAGCAAAAGGGGGGCTAAGTACCACAACATAGATATCAATGAAGCAGCCAAAGTTCAGATTCACTACGTGCGGATGTCGAGCCTTGACTGCTCGGAAATTAAGGATGTTGACGAAAGAGACAATCTTTACGCTCTAGCCTGGAACTTGGCTCGAGAGTGGCACATGATAGAAACAATCCAAGATCTATTGCGGGACAATTTCGGGCAAGACTTCTTGATAATTGTCGGCTTGAGTCACCTTGATGCTATACGAAAGCATCTACCGGTGGTGTCTCCATCACGGCCGATCTTTTCTATCGGATAGAATAGTCCCACGTGCCCAACGGTTATCTCGCATATCTTCGGACAAAAATGGGATCGCTGCGGCACACCCACGGTCGTATTGCCCAATAGTGCCCAATACTTCAATGCGCAAACTGCGGACCGGCCGCTTCTTCTCCTGTCCGCTGGAAGACAACCACTTTTAAGGTGCCTGGGAACGGTCCAGCAATCCCTGCCTGTCTAATACACAACCAACAAGGCTCTGCTATGATTTCGTTGGAAGCTGCGTCCAAGACGTGTCACAACGACAACGGAATTCCGCTGAACCTTACGGGCTGTACCTGTAACTGCACAACATGAAACCATCCGGCTACGTCTATTTCCTCGCTCTCAGGGATGAGTCAGAGCCGCAACGCGATTTTGGACTCGTTAAGATTGGCATTACAAATGGCGACGTGATGAGAAGAGTATCCGCCCTCCAAACCGGGAATCCGTATGATCTTGTGTTGTTCGACGCTTTGGAGACGCCGTGGCCCCGTGAAGTTGAACACTTCATGCATCGCACACATGCGGAGGAGATGCTCAAGCCCGAGTGGTTACGGTGTTCGCTTCGTCGTCTTCCGCTGCTCGTTCAGGAGGCAAGGAAAGCAGCTGTACAGATAGCGAACCGAAAACGGAACGAGCAGGAGGTGGCCAGCACGGTTTCGAACGGCCGGATTCGAAGAGCGACTCCTGAGGAATTCGGATTGCACCGCGAAGTACGGAAGGTTTTCCGCGAACTCGTACCGGCAAAGCTCGCCCTCCGAACGTCAGAAGCCCGTCTTCACGCGGCCACAGGCGCCACTCTGGGTGTGCCGGGAATCGTCCGAGTGAAGCGGCTTCCATCCACCAAACGCTTTGATATCAATCTTGCGCGATCCGAGTTTCCAGGTGAAGTTCTCGAATGCACCGTCAGTGATGTACAAGGCACCTTTCGATGGAGGGGTGTACCCAGGCCGAACCATTTTCCGGATAGATACTTGGAAGCTGTCACAGCGGAAGAATCGGCGGCAGAGTCGGCGCTAGCGCTCCTTTGCAGCGGCCACGAGCCGACAGGTGTCACCCCGAGGACGCCCGAACTGGAGATGCTGCATGACGAGTACCTAAAGGCCCTTCCGGCAGTCCACCGGCTTGAAGGCGATCTTGCTGACCTTCGAACTGAAATTGTTTCTCGCTTAGGGGATTACGATGGTATGGACCCGGTCTGCAGCTATATCCGCAAGACGGTGGACGAGCTCGACCGGTCACTATTCCGATCTCGGTATCCTCAGGCATATCACAGATGCAGCGTTGAGCTCCCGTCTCAGCTCCGAAAACACGTATATCCCAATAGGTCCTACCTAGCGGACACCTTCAAACTCTCTTCCTGAACAAGCCGCCACATCTCAACCTCTCCGCCCCGCAGATGCTATGGCGAAGGGAAACACAGCGGTGGCACCCGCGCGACGCAGGGCGCGTGCTGCCAGAGTCATCGTCCACCCAGAGTCGATTAAGTCATCCACCAAGAGAACCCTGGTCTCTGATTGTTTGAAAACTCCGGCCACCTCATCCGGTACCAGAAGGTTATGATAGAGCGCCGCGACCCGGCGAGCGCTGTTAGCCTTTGAACTTTCTGGCATCTCTGTCGCCGAAAGCCTTCCGATAATCGGAAGCCCTATCCTGTCGGCTACGCGCTGAGCAAAGCTGTCTACAAGCTCCCTGCGCCTACACGATTCCATCGCCACGACACTATCAATCGCCAAAGGAACTTCGTCTGTCCAGTCATCAAACACCCGACACGCAAGATCGACAACCCTCTTTGTCACACGGTGGCACGGTCCGGAAAAATCAAACAGCGGCCTTAGTTCCTCACCCCAACCAAGGTCAGTCAGACGAGCGATTACTCTTCCTTCCCTTGCTAATTCGTCGGTGGGAATGCGTCCCGACAACGGGATGCGTAGCAGGGGAAGGCCTCCAGGCCATTGCGTTCGGGGGGCAACCCGGACGCCGATCCGATTTACGAACACCTGCATAGCCCTAACGGCTTCTTCAGAAACGTCATCGGACATCTTCACGCCTGTGCAGTTGTCACAACGGCCGCAGGGTGTCGCCAAGGCATCGTCTAAGCATTTCCGGAGGTACTCCAACCTGCAAGTTCCTCCTGAGATGTACTCGAGCATCGCATCCTGTTCCGCAGTGCGCGCAGCACTCACGCGCTCATACCGCTCCGTGTCATGCTGCCAGGGCTTACCGGTAGACACCCACCCACCATCGACTCTCCTAACGGCGCCATCCACGTCCAGGACCTTCAGCATGTGTTCAAGACGTCCGCGGCTCAGTTCAACAACATGTTCGAGTATCCCGGTAGATAAAGGCCGATTGACGACTGACAGAGCCTTCAACACCTGTCGAACTTGTTCCTCCGGAGGAAACGACAGGGATGCAAAGTATCGCCAGATTGCCAATGTTGGTCAGGGCGAGGCGGGTGAGCATCGCGATTTGGGTGCGGAACTGTTTTTGGAATTCGGCGTTGGCGAGAGGCTGACGGCCAGGTTTGGGCTGCGTGGCAGGGCCGGTGGGGGCTTGGAGGCACGCAAAGGCGCCAAGGCCGCCAAGGACGCGTCAGATAGGCTGACGCGCGGACGCACGGCGGACGCTAGATTCTTGGCGCGCCCAAGCGCAATGGTATTGTCGCTGTATATATGAAGGTCGGCGCCCCTACTGGCAACCGAGGATTGTCCGCGAAGAATACGCCGCCTGTATGGCGCCTGCCTTCGTTGCGATCTCTCCTCCGGCCTGTATTGGCTGCCACCATCATTGGTGGAGCCGCCGTTTGGCTCTTTCGCGAGTTCCTGTTTCCCGCCAATCCATCCTGGCTCCGCCTCTCCTGGGACTACACCCATCTATTCTGGCTGCGCCAGATCTCCATTGGCGCACTAATCTCGCAGGGCTGGCCGCATTGGGATCACGGTTGGGGGCTCGGTTGGCCCGTCTGGAAAGACCCCCAGTCGATGTACTGGCATCCTTTGATGTGGGGGCCCGCGCTTGCGCGTGACACCCGCGAGTTGCTTGCTCTTGCTCAGTGGGCCGCGGTGTTGTGCGCGGCCTTTGGAGGCTGTGGCATCGCCGCTATTGCCCGCCGACTCGGCGCTTCCGGTACCGTGGCGCTCTCTTCCGGCTTGCTGGCGCTGGTCACCAGCGAAGGTATAGCCAACCGCTTAGAAGTCGGTCAACTAAATCAGGTCGCCACCACGTCGTCTCTTCCTTGGCTTGTCTTCCTCTCTCTCCGCCCCCCACGACGGATACTCCTCTATACCGCCGCTGTCTTTGTGCTGGTCCTCTGGAATATTCTCGCCGGCATGCAGTACGACATGTTGGTCGGCTGGACCCTGCTGGGTGTTCTCGTCATCGGGCGCATCTTCTTCAGTGAACTCGACCGTAAACTTCAACTACGGATGCTTTTCGCTTGGACCGCGGCTGTCGCCGCGGCGCTTTGGATTGCCCTCCCTGGGATCTTGATGCAAATTCAAGGGCTCACCGAAAGTTGCCGCTGGGTCATTCCCAACATCATGGAGGAACACCTGCGGGCGCTTCTGTCGCCTTCGTTCTTGTGGAGCCGATGGTTTGTCCCCTCCGCCTCGCCCATTTACCAGGAAGGCCTTCTCTACATTGGCATGGCGACTACATTCTGCCTTGCCCTCTCGCTGTACTGCATGCCGAAGCGTTTTCTGGTTTGGGCTGGCGTGACCGCGCTTATCCTCTTTCTCCACGCCATGGGCGATCAAACTCCCGCTTACAGTTTCATGCGCCACTGGAGCGTATTTGCGCCGATGGGGTTACCCGTCCGCAAGCTCATGTATATCGCCATGGCTGTTGCTGCGCTCTGGGGCTTGTTCCTCACTCCGTCCAATAGGGCTCTTATTTCAACTCGCCGGCTACTTTTTACTGCTGCCGGCGTCCTGGCTGCCGGATTCGCCGCAGGATACGGCCGTTGGAGCGAACTTGCCCTGCCTCTCGTTTGCTTTGCCGCCGCCGTTATCGCCGCGATTCTTTGGAACTGCAACAAGGTACCTCAATTCGCCCTTCTCAGCCTCTGCGTAACGGTTGTTGCGGACCACGCCCACTACTCACGTTACCTGTTCGCTCAACGTTACTCGACCGACCACCGGCACGTTATCGGGAATGACCGTTGGTTGATCGATACCGCCGCCAAGCGCGACAAGATGCTCGACACCCGCTACTACCGCCCTCAACTCCGCTGGGTATCGTTCGGCTACAATCCGGTCATTCCGCTGCGCCACATGCAATTCAGCCAACTCACCACCACGCCGGTGGAGAATCATTGGTTTGTTGTGCCGCCCCACCTCGGGCCTCTCCTCAATCTCTGGCAACAGCCGCTCGCTTCTTTCTACACCAATTACCGGATGGAAGCTGACGGTGCTGCCATCCTAACCCAGCTCGCGCCGGATAAGTTCGATATCAACACCCTGTTGCTCCACCACGCCGAGTGGGTGCGGCACAAAGTGGCCCCGCCGCCTCCGGTCAATGAGCCCCGCCTCCCACTTCCTCTCGAAGCCGTTCGCTTGGAACCCGACAAAGTGGAAGTTCGGTTCACCGCCCCCAAGCCGGGCTTTCTCTTCCTCTCCCAGTCGTTCGATCCCGATTGGACCGTTCGCTACAACGGCGCCATCGTTCCCCTTGTCTCCGCAGCTTGGATCTTATCCGCCGTTCCAATCTCCGCGGCTGGTCCGGCCACGGTGACCTTCTCCTATTCGCCGCGCTGGTGGCGGCGGGGGCAATTATTACAACTGCTCTCGCTTCTCGTCGTGATTGCCTTTGTCTGGTGGCGCGGCTTGGGGCACTGGCGGGGCCCGAGTGTGTTTTATAGGGAGTTCCGCCAGTAGACTAAGTGGGACGGCGAACTCGGTGACGAGGTTCGACACTTTTCGACACCCACGCGCCTAACAGAATCAAAACCGTGAGAAACGAAAGGAGGTGTATTTCCAGCCTTAGGACCGTCACATTGGACGCTGTGACGGATCGGCGACGCCGCACACCCGGGCCGCGGAGCGGGCCGGCATGGCTTCGGTAACGGAATCGCCAGAGTGGCGTGCAATGTACTCACGAACAGCCGCGCTATAGAGGTCGCTTCGCGAGCGCTTCGTTCGATGTGCCAGTCGTTCCGCGCCCGCGAACACGTTATGAAACAGAGAACTTTTCAAGTAGTGACCGACATTCTTTAGTCCAACTCGTACGGCGAACGATGTTATTAGCGATCCCCTTGAGAAACTCCCTAACCTGAGAGAAGGTCGTAGTATACGGCGGCCCTTGAGCATTCTGTTGTGCAGACGGGTCATTCACTTCTGCCGGTGGCTTACCTGCCTCGGAGCCACCGGGCAAACAGGACTCATAACCATTCGCATAGCATCCAGGCGGTACCTCCCACCCTCCATCGGCGTAGGCCTGATCCAATCCCTTGGGATCGACGTAGTTCGCTGGATCCCCCTGCACGTACGCATACCGATTCCATGACGCAGGATCGGTGGGGCCGCCGGAGGCTTGGTAGGGGTCGGGTTGGTGGAAGCGGCCGTTTTTGGCGTTGTAGTAGCGCTGGTCGGCGTAGTGGTTTTCGTTGTTGTTGAGACGGGTGTAGGTGCCGAAGCCGTCTTCGTAGTCGGGGGTATTGACGCCTCGGGATTGGCCGTAGGGGTAGTAGGCGTAGGCTTTCTTGGTGTCGGTGTTGGCGTTGTAGCGGAACAGGACGCTGCCGAGGCGGTCCTGGAGGACGACTTCGGTGGTGGTCCCTTTGCGGGTCTTGAGGAGTTTCTTGCCGACCCAGACGTTTTCTTCCATCGTCACGAAGCGCATGTTGATGGTGTCGGGCGGGGACATC
>JAEUQD010000374.1 GCA_016789925.1 Bryobacterales bacterium
TGCAGTCGCGGTCGGATTCATCTTCGTGACGAAGACATCACCCAAGGGAAATACCTGCTGGAAGTCCTGGCCCGCCACTCCGCCAAATGTCCGTTGCAACGCGCCCGCGGTGGTGGGGAAGTTCGTCGACTGCGTTCCCCCGGTGACATAGACCGCGCCGGTTGCGTCGATGGCGATGTCGGCGGCGCTGTCTGAAAGGCTTCCGCCGAGGTAGGTGGACCAGGTGAGCGCGGTGCCGGTGGCATTGAGCTTCGCGACGAAAGCATCGCCTCCCTCAACAATCCCGTTTGGTCCGGGAGCACCACCTCCGTATGTGCCTTGAACAACACCGGCGGTGACCGGGAAGTCGGTCGACACGGTGTTGCCCGCGACCACCGCGTTGCCCTGCGCATCGACCGTGATGGCAAGGCCACGATCGTCGAGCCGTCCGCCAAGATAGGTGGAGTAGACGATCGCAGAGCCGCTGTTGTTGAGCTTGGTGACAAATCCGTCCCCACCTTGGTGGAAGTCCGTGACGCTGCCGCCACGGTAGGTCGCTTGCAACGCACCCGCGGACACCGGAAAGTTCGTCGACGTCGTAAATCCAGTGACGAAGATGTTGCCCTGGGCATCGAGGGCAACATCCATGCCGATGTCGTCGGCGCGCCCGCCGAGGTAGGTGATCCACTGCAACGCGCCCGCGGCACTGAAGCGGGCCACAAATGCATCGCCGGTATCGTTGTTCGTGCCGGCGGAGTTGCCGCCGTAGGCCGCCTGAACGCGTCCTCCGGTGCTCGACAGATTGTCCGACGTCGTGTAGCCCACCAAGTAGACATTGCCCTGCGCATCGGTCACCACGCCGCGGCTAGCCTCGTTCACGCGGCCGCCGACGTAGGTAGCGTAGTTCAGCACGGGATCAATCACCAGATCCCGTTGACGGTCGTACCGGCCCACCTCGAACCGCACACGATTGCCCGTCAGTACGAACCGCCCGTTCACCGGTTGCCGGCCACTAGCAGTCTCCTGGTAAAGCACCGGCTTGGCCCAGCGAGTTTCGAACTTGCCGGCGCGCAACACCAGGTCGCCCGAGCGGTCCAGTTCCACGCGGTCTGCTCCGTCGATGGCGAGCGCAATCTGTCGCGGATCAGCGCCCGGCTTGACGACAAAATCGTATTCCAGCCGCCCCTCCGAGCCGTAGAACACCAAGTCAATCCCGGGATAGGCCGATTCGTACCGCACCTGCTGGTAGGTTTCCTGCTGGGTCCGCCACCGCGAGGCATCGTTGCCCAGAAGGTAGTTCGCCTTCGCGGTGGAGGGTTCTCCGGCGCGTAAGGTGGGCCGCACGTTCGCCCCGGCCAACGTGGTGCGAATTCGCCGGGCTTCCCCGGGCCGCCCCATCCAAAGGGTCTGACCCTTCTCATCCAGCATCAAGCGGTATCCCGCGCGCTGCACATGGAATCCAGAGCCGGTTTTCTCGAAACTGAGACCGGCTGTAGCGGCGGACCCAGGCAAGACCGCTAATCCACAAAGCACAACCAGGGTGCGAGTCACCGTACACATCCTCCTACTGAACCTATTCGCAACATTGAATGCAGAGAAGTTGAGTCTAACACCGAATTGACATTTTGTACGCCTCCCTTTAGGAGGGAAGGAATAGGATCGGAGCCCCTGCGGTATACTTCAACATCAAGAACGGCTGCCCGTCCATGCTTACCGCTTCCGGCCACCTCGTTGTTGGCACCTTTTCGTTTCTTGTGTGTTTCGCCGCCTGGGGACTGATCAGCGCGTTTGCGCCCAGCTACCGCGTGCAGTTCCAGCTTTCGGCGACGCAGACGTCTCTTCTGGTTGCCGTACCAGTGTTGCTGGGAGCGCTCGCTCGCATCCCGATGGGCTTGCTGACCGACTCCTACGGCGCTCGCATCGTATTCACGATCCTGTTTCTCGGGTCCTCGGCGGCTGCGTTCCTGGTGAGCCGGGCGCAGACCTATCAGGAACTGTTGATGACGGGCTTCCTGCTGGGTTTGGCGGGGTCTTCGTTTGCCGTCGGTGTCGGGTACGTTTCGCGGTGGTTCCCCCCACAAAAGCAGGGCACCGCGCTTGGGGTTTATGGGATGGGCAACATCGGCCAGTCGGCCGCGGTCTTCCTCGGGCCGGTCGTGGCTGTCAGCATCGGCCGGGAATCGGTCATTCAGGGCGTGGCTGGTCTTCTTGCCGTTTGGGCCGTGGTCTACGCCGTGATCGCCCGCGACGCACCGAACCGGCCCCCGTCCCGCGGGGTTGCTCCGCTGTATGCGGTGCTGACGCGCGAACCACTGGCATGGATGCTTTCGGCGTTCTACTTCCTGACATTTGGCGGATTTGTCGCGTTCTCGATCTACTTGCCAACTCTGCTACGCGACGAGTTCGGCCTCAGTCCGGCAGATGCCGGCTTTCGCACAGCGGGTTTTGTTGTACTGGCGACGCTGTTGCGACCCGTGGGGGGTATCCTGTCCGACCGGATCGGCGGCGCCAGAGTCTTGTCGAGCGTGTTTCTCGGAATCGCGCCTTTTGCCCTGTTGATGGCATGGCCGCAGATGGCGCCCTTTACCGTCGGCGCGTTGGGCTGCGCCGCCTTGCTGGGCTTGGGCAACGGCGCGGTGTTCAAACTGGTTCCCCAGTACTTCCCCAACAACACCGGCACGGTGACCGGCCTGGTGGGAGCGATGGGCGGACTGGGCGGGTTTTTCCCACCCCTGTTGCTGGGTGTCTTGCGCGACCGTCTGGGGCACGTGCTGCCCGGCTACGCGCTTCTGTCAGCGACGGCCCTGCTGTTGTGGTGGGCCAACGGGCGTGTCTTCCTGCCGCGCCAGCGCGAGGCTGAGCTTACGGTGACGGCTGTCGCCTCCCGCGTGGCCGAACAGATTCGCGCCGGGCTGTGGGCATCGCTGATCACAGCCCTTCTGGCCGCCGCTATTGTCGTCGGCTCGCGGAACCTCCAGAACTTCGACCCCGCACTGGTCATTTACACCTTTGCCGTGATCGTGGCCTGCTGGGGCGTCGTCTATCACTATGCGGTGTGGCTTCAGAAGCCACCGACGCGGCGCTTTTGGCAGCGTAATAGCGAATTAATTCGCAGCCTGGGGCTCAGCCGTAGCCTGGCGACACTCTCCAGGACGGCCGCCACCCACGTGGTGGGACAGACGTTCATCGCGCGGCGGTCGCGTCTGCGCTGGTGGATGCACTTTTGTCTGTTCTGGGGCTGCCTCACGGCACTGGCCATCACGTTACCCCTTGTCTTCGGCTGGATCCACTTCACCTCCGCTCCGGATGACCAGATGACGCATATCACCTACCTTTTCGGCTTTCCAGTGGCTTCGTTCCGGATTCGCACGATCACAAGCTGGCTCTTGTTTCACGGGTTGGACATCTCCGCCGTGCTGGTTCTGACGGGCATTGCACTGTCGCTTTGGCGCCGGCTGCGCGACGCGGGCGCCCTGGCGCTGGAAACGTTTTCAGCCGATTTCTTCCCGCTGATTCTGCTGTTCGCGATCTCCGTGACCGGCCTGGCGCTGACGGCGTGCACCATCTGGTTTCGCGGAGCCTTCTATGGCTTTCTGGCGATTCTCCACGCCATCACCGTCGTCGGCGGACTGCTCTACCTGCCCTTCGGCAAGTTCTTCCATATTTTCCAGCGCCCGGCGCAGTTGGGCGTGAAGCTCTATCAGCAGGCCGGCGCCGCGGACCCTGGTGCGATCTGTCCCCGCTGCGGCACTCGCTTTGCCTCCCAAATGCAGGTAGACGACCTGCGCGCCGTTCTGCCGCAGTTGGGCTTTGATTATTCCATTCAGGGGCCCGCCCGGCACTGGCAAGCCATCTGCCCCGCGTGCAAGCGCTGTTCCGTAGCAGCGGCACAATTGCGCGCCCAGGATGAAGCTCGTGGCTAAGCCCCCACAATCGGTCGACGAATTGACCGTGCAGTTCGGCCCGCACCTCAAATACATTCCTCCCGGTGGCTGGCAGCATCCGGATTCGCAGTCGGCCCAGCAGCTTGTAAAGACTCATTGCTGTTTCTGCGGGCAGCAATGCGGGATTCAGTTGAAGGTTCGTGACAATCAGGTGGTTGGTTTTGAACCGTGGGAGGAGTTTCCGTTCAACCGCGGCATGCTCTGCCCCAAGGGTGTCAACCGGTACATGCAGAGCAGCCACCCCGACCGACTGCTGGACCCGCTCCTGCGTACCGGGCAAGGCTTTGCAACCGCCTCCTGGGATGAAGCCTTGAACCTCACGGTGCGCCGTATTCGCGAGATCCAGGAAAAACATGGTCCGGATTCGGTGGCCGTTTACGGGGGCGCTTCGCTGATTTCGGAGAAGTCGTATCTGCTCGGAAAGTTCGCGCGGCTGGCCGTTGGGACGCGGCACATCGATTACAACGGGCGCCTCTGTATGGTCTCGGCCGGAACCGGCTACAAGCTGGCTCTCGGCGTGGACCGGAATCCGAATCCATGGGCGGACATTCCGGAAGCGGAAGTCGTGCTGGTAATCGGCGCGAATGTCGGTGAGTGTTTCCCGATTACCACCGATTATCTCTGGCGGATGCGGGACAACGGCGGCCGGATGATTCTCGCCGACCCGCGCATGACGCCGATTAGCCGGAACGCCGACCTGTTTCTCCCACTGCGGCCAGGCACAGACGCTGCCCTGCTTTCCGGACTGTTGCACGTGATCGTCAGAGAGAACCTCTTAGACCGCGCCTTCATCGAGAAGCACACAACAGGCTTCGACCAGGTCGAGCAGGCGGTGCGGGCGTGGGACCCGAGGCGCACGGCGGAAATCACGGGTGTTCCACCCGAGTCCATTGAGAAGGCTGCCCGCTGGATTGGCGGAACACGCCGGTTCATGGCCTTTCACGCGCGGGGCCTGGAACATTCCAGCCACGGTGTCGAAAACGTGCTGGGCGTGATCAACCTCTGCCTGGCCACGGGCAACATTGGCCGGCAGGGCGCAGGCCCCAACATGATCACCGGGCAAGGGAACGGCCAGGGCGGGCGTGAGCACGGCCAGAAATGCGACCAGTTACCCGGTGCGCGGCACATTGACGATCCGGCCGCGCGGGAACATATCTGCAAGGTCTGGGGCATCGAAGACAGCCAGTTGCCGCATGCGGGCGTATCGGCCGTGGAAATCATGGAAGCCATCCACCGCGGCGAAATCAAGGCCCTGGTGTCGATCTGCTTCAACCCGCTGGTCTCGTTGCCCGATTCGAGTTTCACTCGCGAGGCCCTCAGCCGGTTGGAGTTCTTTGGAGTGATCGACTTCTTCCTTTCCGAAACCGCCCACCATGCCGACGTTGTGCTTCCGGGCAGTTTGCAGGAGGAAGAGGAAGGTGTTGTGGCTTCCGGCGAAGGCCGCGTCATCAAGATCAACAAAGCCGTCGACCCGCCCGGGAACGCCCGAGCCGACAGTTGGATCATCTGCGAACTCGCCCGGCGGCTTGGGCGCGGGCAGTACTTCCCTTTCCAAAGTACACGCGACATTTTCGAAGAACTGCGGCTGGCTTCCCAAGGCGGCACCGCCGATTACTACGGCATCACCTACGAACGGCTCGAAGAGAATATGGGCCTGTTCTGGCCCGTCCCGTCGCTTGATCATCCGGGCACCCCGCGCCTGTTTGAAGATTTGCACTTCCATTTCCCCGACGGCCGTGCACGGTTCCATACCTCCGAGTGGCGGAGGTCCGGCGACCCCGTCGATGAAGAGTTTCCCGTCTACCTCACCACAGGCCGCGTTGTCAGCCAGTATCTATCCGGCACGCAGACACGCCGCATCGGCGCATTGGTGGACCAGTATCCGGAGCCGAAACTGGAGATCCATCCCAAACTCGCCGAGCAATACGGAATTCAGTCCGGCGATTCGGTCACCATCACCACGCGCCGCATGTCCATGACTCTTCCCGCCTTCATTGTCCGCACTATCCGGCCCGATACGGTCTTTATCCCGTACCACTGGGCGGACCGCCGGTCGGCCAACCAACTCACGCACCGGACACTGGACCCGCGCAGCAAGATACCGGAATTCAAATGTTCGGCCTGCCGCATCGAGCGTGCGGCGGCCTCCCCCAGGCAATTGAAGGTGCTGGGGTAGCCGACGATGCAGTACAACTTCTACATCGATCCATCACGGTGCATAGGCTGCCGGTCGTGTGTCAGCGCGTGCGCGGAGTGCGGCACGCATCGCGGCGTCTCGATGATCCACCTCGATTATCTGGACCGCACCAACTCCATCAACACGACGCCCATGGTTTGCATGCATTGCGAGAAGCCGACCTGCGCCGAGGTGTGTCCCGCCGACGCGATCAAGAAAGGCGAAGACGGCGTGGTGCGCAGTGCGCTCAAGCCACGCTGCATTGCGTGTTCCAACTGTGAACTGGCCTGCCCGTTCGGCGTACCCAAGGTGTTCGTCGCGCCGGAACTGATGATGAAGTGCGACATGTGCTACGACCGCACGTCTGTCGGATTGCGTCCGATGTGCGCCACCGTCTGTCCCTCCCAGGCGCTTGCTTACGTACCGGCCGAACAGGTGGCCAAACGGCGGCAGCAGCCGCGCAACACGTTCCGATTCGGCAACGAAACGGTCCGCACCAAAGTATTCATCATGCTTCCCGCGGACGACCCGGTTCTCGAAATCGACGTTCAAGACTATCTGTGGAAAGGCGATCAATGAATCCGCTGCCATCGCAACAGGAACCGCTGTGGAGAGAAGAGTTTGCCATCGATGCTCCAAGCGACGCGTTTGTCCAGCGCCGCCAGTTCACGAAGTTTCTGGTGCTCACCAGTTTTGGGATGTTTCTCGGGAATGTCTGGATCTGGGTAAAGTCGCGGTTTCAGCAGGCCCCCGCCTACTCTGCTCAGCCCATCGCGCGAATCGATGAATTGGCCGTTGGCGCCGTCAAAGTGTTCCAATACCCCACCGCCGGCGATCACTGTCTCCTGATCCGGCTCACGGAAGAGCGGTTTGTGGCCTACAGCCAGAAATGCACTCATCTTTCGTGTGCAGTCTACTACTCGTCGGATCAGCGCCGGCTGGAGTGTCCGTGTCATGAGGGCTACTTCTCGGTGGAAGACGGCGCAGTACTGCAGGGTCCGCCGCCGCGGCCACTCCCGCAAGTGCAACTCGAACGCCGCGGCAGCGACCTGGTCGCGCTGGGCTTCACCGCTCATCGGGAAGGCTGATCATGGCGCAATTGGAACAAGTCCCCCTTCTGTCCCGGAAAAAAGGGCTCGCCGTTGTGGAAGCGGTCCTGGTCATGATCGTCATCGTCCTGATCGTCCAGATGTGGTTACTCACTTCGACGCTGGAGTCCTACCTGGCCGGGCACCAGGAAGTGGTCCTTCCAGCGGTGGCCGTTTCCGGCCTGCTGTTTGGGTTGAACCTCTCGCTGCTCCTGTTGCTGCGCGGCCTGTACCGCAAGGCCCGGTAGCCTGCGCTACTATATGAAACCGGACAATGCGGAGGCGCCACTTCCTCACAGTCACTTGCGGCGGGGTTCTGGTCTATTCGCTCGACCGTGCTCCTGAGTTGATTGCGGCGCAGGACGGCAAGGTGCGCGTGCCGTTGCGCTTCTTTACCGAGGCGGAAGCGGGTGCGGTGGCGGCGGCCGCGGCCCGAATATTCCCTTCCGACAGTCACGGTCCCGGCGCGGAACAGGCGGGCGTCGTGATCTATATTGACCGCCAGCTTGCCTCGCCCTACGGCCGCGACCGCTATCGCTACCGGGGCGAACCCTTTCTCGATGGTTCGCCGGAGTTCGGTTACCAGGGTTCATTGACGCCTCGTCAAATCTATCGTCAGGGGCTGGCCTCGCTGGGCGACTTCACCGGCCTGGAGGCAGCGGCGCAGGACGAACGGCTGAGGTCGATCGAGAAGTCCGAATTCTTCCAACTCTTGCGGCGTCACACCATCGAAGGCATGTTCTGCGACCCCATGCATGGCGGCAACACGGGCAAGATCGGCTGGCAATTGATCGGATTTCCCGGCCCTCGCATGAGCTACCTGCGGGATGTGGACACGCATCACGGGCAGGCCTTTCGCCCCGCACCCGAAAGTCTGGAAGAGGTATTGGGACGCAAGGTGACGCCTGGCGAGGACGAGCCATGAAGAAGCTGCCGGCAACCGGTACGGTGATTGTTGGCGGCGGATGGACGGGCCTGCTGATGGCCAAGCAACTCACGGCGCGGTCGTCCAACTCGGTTGTGGTGCTGGAGCGCGGCCCGCTGCGCAAGACCGCCGACTACGCCGACGATATGGACGAACTCGACTTCGCCATTCGTCTGCGCATGATGCAGGACATCAGCCAGGAGACTGTCACCGTGCGCCATACGGCGCGAGACCGGGCTCTTCCCGTGCGTCAATACGGATCGTTTCTGCCCGGCACCGGCGTGGGCGGCGGCGGCGAACATTGGAGCGGCATATCCTACCGCTACCAGCCGGACGCATTCCGGCTACTGAGCCATTACAGAGAGCGGTACGGCGAAGCCAAACTGCCAGAGGGCCACGCACTTCAGGACTGGGGCATCTCGTATGCGGAACTGGAGCCCTATTACTGGCAGGCCGAGCAAATGCTCGGGCTGTCCGGCAAGGCAGGCAACCTGCAAGGTCGAAAGGTCCCGGGTGGGAACATCTTCGAGGGTCCACGGAGCCACGAATTCCCGACCCCGCCGATGAAGCGGCCCTACCTGGCCGAACTCTTCCATCAGGCAACGGAGAAGATGGGATACCATCCGCACCCGCTGCCAGCGGCTACGCTCAGCACCGCCTATCGAAATCCGGATGGGGTTGTTCGCCCCGGCTGCGTCTATTGCGGCTATTGCGAACGCTACGGCTGCATGATCGCAGCCAAGGCACAGCCCACCAACACGCTGATGCCGGTACTCGCCAAGCGCTCCAACTTCACGGTCCGGCCGCATTGCAACGTGCGGCGTGTCGTGGTCGAGAGAGGACGGGCTCGGGGCGTGGTCTACGTCGACGAAAAAGGACGCGAATTTCTTCAACCGGCTGAAAAGGTCGTGCTGGCCTCATGGTCCATCAACAACACGCGTCTGCTGTTGTTGTCGAAGATCGGCGGCCCGAACGTGGGCCGGAACCTGACCCACCAGGTGTCGCTGCCGGCGGCCATGGCGTTCTTCGACAAGCCGCTCAACCGGTTCATGGGCGCGGGTTCGGCCGGCGTCTCCATCGCCGATTTCGACGAAGACGTCATCGACCACTCGAACTTGCCGTTTCTTGGCGGCGGCATCATCTACACGGTTTGCTACGGCTTTCGTCCGATGGCCAACTTCGGCGTGCTGCCGCCATCGGTGAAGGCAACGTGGGGTTCAGAGTGGAAAAAGGCTTCGTTAGATTGGTACGACCGCACCGGCCGCATCTCGTTTTATGGCGACCATTTCTCGTATCGCGCAAACGTGATGGACCTCGACCCGACTTACAACGACCGTTACGGCGACCCGCTCATCCGCATGACCATCGATTGGACCGACAATGAGCGCCGCATGGCGGAGTGGATGTCGGCGAAGGCATTTGAGATTGCCCGAGCCATGGGCGCGCGGGAAATCACACGGTTTCCCGGGCTGAAACGGTACGATGCCTCGCGCTACCAGTCCACCCATATCCAGGGGGGTGCGATCATGGGCGTCTCGCCGGAGAACTCAGTGGTCAACACGCGCCTGCAGCTTTGGGATGTTCCCAACGTCTACGTGCTGGGCGCATCCGCGTGGCCGCAGAACCCGAGCGTGAATCCGACGCTGACGGCCCTGGCGCTC
>JAEUQD010000387.1 GCA_016789925.1 Bryobacterales bacterium
CCCGATCGCCGAGCAGTTCTCGCTGGACGAGTATTCGGTCTCGTATCACGGCTACGCGCACACGCACATGGACTCGCTCTGTCACATGTTCTGGCAAGGCAAGATGTATAACGGCTATCCGCAGACCACGGTGACCAAGGAGGGCGCGCAGAAGCTGGCGGTGACCGCGTTCCGGAACGGCATTTTCTCGCGCGGCATTCTGCTGGACATCCCTGTGCTGAAAGGCGTGAAGTATCTCGAACCCGGGACGCCCATCTATCCCAGCGATATCGAAGCCTGGGAGCGCAAGGCCGGCGTGCAGGTGAGCACGGGCGATATCGTGTTGGTGCGGACGGGGCGGTGGGCGCGCCGCGCCGAAAAAGGGCCTTGGGACGCGTCGGCGAGTTCCGCCGGGCTGCACGCCTCCTGCGTAAAATGGCTGCGCCAGCGGGACGTCGCCATGGTGGGGAGCGACGCCGCCAGCGACGTGATGCCCTCGGGCGTGGCCGGGGTGAACCAGCCGGTGCACCAGTTACTGCTGATCGCGATGGGTACGCCCATCTTCGACAACTGCGATCTGGAAGCCGTCAGCCAGGCAGCGCAAGGGCGCAAGCGCTGGGAATTCCTGGTGACGGCATCGCCGATTCCGGTCACCGGCGGCACGGGGTCGCCGCTGAATCCGATCGCCACTTTCTAGGAAGGATCTGTGAAGGAACCTCGCCGGGCCCTTTTGGAATCTGACAGGGCTGGGGGTCGCGGTTCACAGCAGCTATTCTTGGACTCACGCAAAGACGCAAAGAACGCGGTTTGTTTTTTCGGTCATCGATCAGAAAGGTCAATTGGGGGAGGTTCTTTCACGGACGCTCGCGGGTCGCGGCCCGGCTACGGGATCGAAGCGAGTGCCGGGCCTTCAGGGCTTCGCGGCTGAGAGCTTCTTTCTGATCTCCGGGGCGCGTTTGTCGTCCGGTGCGTTCTCCAGGAACGCCTTGTAGGCCTCGCGCGCCTCCGGCTTCAAGCCTTGCTTCTCTTTGGCGGCGGCCAGTTTCAGATACGCATCGGCGAAGCCGGGATTCCATTTCACGGCTTCCTCGTAGCGCAGCGCCGCCGCCTTGTAGCTCCCCTTCTTGAAGTAGAAATTCCCGACCGTGAATTCCTTCTGCGCCTGAATCGGATTGAAGGCGTATTCCTTCTCCTTCAGCGACTCGTCCTCTTCGGGCGGCTCGACGGGCTCCGCCGGTTTGGGCTTTTCCTGCTGTGCCCACAACACCCCGGCAAGAAGGAACACCAAAAGCCTGCGTGCCACAATTGAAGTATAAACCCGTGCATCAGCCGTCTCCCGAGCTGCGCGAGAAAGCTTCCCAGCTCCCCCTGCACCCCGGCGTCTACCTCTATAAAGACACCACCGGCCAGGTGATCTACGTCGGTAAGGCGAAGAATCTCCGGAACCGCGTCCGCTCCTACTTCAACGAAGACCGCCTCGCCGACTCCCGCACCGGCACCCTCATCTCCGAAGCCGTCACCGTCGACTACATCCTTGTCGACAACGAAAAGGAAGCGTTAGCTCTCGAAAACAATCTCATCAAGCAGTACAAGCCGCGTTTTAACGTCCTTCTCCGCGACGACAAGACTTACCCCTACATCAAGCTGACGAGCGAGAAATACCCCCGGGTCTTCGTCACGCGCCGGCTCACCAAGGGCGGCTCGTACTTCGGACCCTACTTTCCCGGCAACCTCGCCCACCGGCTGGTGGACCTTATTCACCGCCACTTCAAGCTCGCTTCCTGCAAGCTCGACCTTTCCCGCCACTATCCCCAACCCTGTCTGGAATACCACATCCACCGGTGTCTCGGACCTTGCGTCAAGGACCTTACCTCGGACGCGCAGTACGCGCAATCGGTCCGCGACGTCCGCCTCTTCCTGGAAGGCCGCACCCGCGAGCTCTCGACGCAACTTCGCCAGCGCATCCAGGAAGCCGCCGACGACCTCCGCTTCGAGCAGGCGGCTATCCTCCGCGACCTCCTTTCCACGGTCGAGGAACTCGAGGACAAGCAGAAGATGGCCGCCGCCTCGGGCGACAACACCGACATCCTCGGCCTCTATGCCGAGCCCCCCTTGCTCGCCGTCAACCTGTTCCACCTGCGCAACGGCCGCATCGTCGACCGCCGGGAGTTCTACTGGGAAGACCAGCACGGCTTCGAACTCGCCACGTTCATCGACGCCCTGCTCAAACAGCTCTACCTCGACACGCAGTACATTCCGGACCATATCCACATCCCCGCCGAAGTCGAAGACCACGACCTTCTCGAGGACCTGCTCTCGGAGAAGCGTGGCGGTAAGCGCGTCCACATCCACACTCCGCAGCGCGGCGAAAAGCGCGCCCTGCTCGACCTGGTCGAAACCAACGCCAAACACTCCTTCGAGCAGCGCTTCCGTGTGATGAATCCGTCGCAAGAAGCCGTGAAAACCGCCGTGCAGGAGGCTCTGAACCTCGACCAGCCGCCCCAGCGCATCGAGTGCTTCGACATCTCCCACATCCAGGGGACGGACAAGGTCGCCTCGATGGTGGTTTGGGAAAACGGCCGGATGAAGAAAAGCGACTACCGCAAGTTCATCATCCGCACGGTCGAAGGCAACGACGATTTCGCTTCCATGCGTGAAGTGGTCACCCGGCGGTACTCGCGCGTCAAGGAGGAAAACGCCGCGATGCCGTCATTGGTCTTCATCGATGGCGGACTCGGCCAGCTCCACGCCGCCGCCGAAGCGCTGGAAGCCATCGGACTCGCCTCCCAGCCCGTGGCCTCCATCGCCAAGCGCGAAGAGATCATCTACGTCTACGGCCAGGAAGACGAACCCGTCGTCCTCGACCGCTTCTCGCCCGTCCTGCGCCTCATTCAGACCATCCGGGACGAAGCCCACCGCTTCGCCGTCACCTTCCACCGCCAGCGCCGCTCCAACGCCCGCCTCACCAGCGAGTTAACCCAGGTCCCCGGCGTCGGCCCCAAGACCATCACGAAGCTCTTACGCGAAGTCGGCAGCCTCGAAGACGTCCGCAACGCCACCGTCGACCGACTGGCCGCCGTCGTCGGACCCGCCGCCGCCCGCAAAGTCCACGCCCACTTCCAGCCGGTTCCAGCCAATCCTACGGATTGACCCGGACAAGATGTCCGGTTTCCGCAACCGCTTTCGGACAAAGTGTCCACTCGCCGCCATCCCAGCAAACTCGTTGATTCCTTTCCATCAATACTTTACGGCTACCCTTCAATTTGGCGCACCGAGTGCAAAAAGAGGGGCATGATACGGAGAACCACCCTCCTCGCTTTAATCACACTTCCCACCCTCTTTGCGCAAACTGCTGTCGTCTCACCGGACCTGCTGGCGGTTGAGCCCAATCAGGAAGTCGACGTCATCGTCCAGTACAAACCCGGACATCCGAAACGCGCCCTTGGCCGGAGTGCCGTGTGGGGTCAAATGTGGCCGGGCGACACGCTCACCACCGAAATGGTCGATATCAGTAACGCCGGAACCGGCCGCCTGACGGGCGCGGAGATCCGCGACCTTGCCGCGGACCCCGGCATCGCCTACATCACTCCCGATCGCGTCGTGAAGGGATCACTCGATTACGTCAGTCCGGCGGTCGGCGCCAATCTCGCCTACAGCAACGGGAAGACGGGCTCGGGGAACGCCGTCGCGGTCATCGACAGCGGCATCACCGCAAACCAGGACTTCGACAAAGGGGCGCGGATCGTCTACTCCCAGAGTTTCGTACCAGGGGAAGACGCCAACGACTACTTCGGCCACGGCACGCACGTCGCCGGCATCATCGCGGGTTCCGGCGCGAACTCCACGGGGAAGCAGTACACCCGCACCTTCCGCGGAATCGCCCCGAAGGCCAACCTCGTCAACCTCAAGGTTCTCGACCGGAATGGGTCGGGCAAGGACTCGCAAGTGATCGCGGCCATCGACAAGGCCATCCTGCTCAAGAGCACTTACAAGATCGTGGCCATTAATCTTTCGCTGGGGCGCGGCGTTTTCGAAAGCTATACTCTCGATCCCCTCTGCCAGGCCGTCGAGCGAGCCTGGAAGGCGGGCATCACCGTTGTCGTCGCCGCGGGCAACCACGGCCGCGACAATTCCCTCGGCACCAATGGCTACGGGACCATTACTTCCCCCGGCAACGATCCCTATGTCATCACGGTGGGCGCGATGAAGACCGTGAACACACCAAGCCGGGCTGATGACCGGATCGCCAGCTACTCCTCGAAGGGCCCGACACTCATCGACCACATTGTCAAACCCGACCTCGTCGCTCCGGGCAATCGCGTTATCTCCGTATTCGGCAGCCAGGGGAACCTCTCGGCCAAGTTCCCCGGGAATATCGTCTCCAAAGACACTTACTCCACCACCACCAGCACAGTCGCCAGCTTCTACTACCGTTTGAGCGGAACCAGCATGGCCGCCCCCACGGTCAGCGGCACTGTCGCCCTGATGGCGAACAGCAAAACGACACCCGACATCATCAAGGCCCGCCTGATGAAGACGGCCACCAAGGCGTTCCCCACGTACAGTTTGGCGAGCGATCCTGAAACTGGAATCAGCTACACGAGCCAGTACGATCTGTTCACGGTGGGCGCGGGCTATCTCGACATCTGGTCCGCTCTGAACAACACCGACATCGTGACAGGTACGGCTCTGTCCCCGGTGGCTGTTTATAACTCGTCGAAATCTACCTACTCTGTCAGCTTCCCGAGCGGCACCGTCTGGAACAGTTCCCTCGTCTGGGGCCAGTCTCTCGTGTGGGGCCAGACGCTGCTTTCAGGCACCAGCCTGGTTTGGGGCTCCGGCATCTGCTGGGGTGAAGGCATCCTTTGGGGCGAATCCCTGGTTTGGGGTGACTCCCTCGTCTGGGGCGAGTCGCTCAACGTTGCCATCAATGGTGAAAACTAATTCGATCTTCCTCAGTGTTCATATCAGTGAAGAGGGCCGGTCTCGGCCCTCTTTCCATCTTTATAGCGACCTCACAAGTTCCCCCGCGTCGCATCAGGCTCCGCGCACAGGCATTCGCATACCCCCTCCCGCCCTGTACTCGCCCCACCGCGCATGCCGCGAAAGATCGGCATGCTTCTTGTTCCCGCTGTGATCCATCCACATTCCACTCCGCGATCCGCCGCCGTGCGCAAACCCGGCCCCGCCCCTTCCGGTTTGACGGCTCGGACAAAATGTCCGATCGCACCATCGATTCCGACAAGATGTCCCCTTCAACACCATCTTCTTCGTCAGATAAGTCATTTGGCAGCAATTGGTTAGAGTCTTTTCTGAATTTGGCGCGCCACGTGCCAAATCCAGGGCATGGCACTCAGAACGACGATCCTCACACTGATCGTACTTCCCGCCCTATTTGCCCAAACCGCCGTAGTCTCACCGGACCTCCTGGCGGTTGACCCCAATGAGGCAGTCGACGTCATTATCCAGTACAAGCCCGGGCATCAAAAGCGCGCCCCGGCCCGGCCCAGCGCCGTGTGGGGCCAAATGCGAAATGGTGGCGCCCTGCGCGCCGCCCAGCCACTCGAAACCATTAACGGCGAAGTCGGCAGCCTGACCGCCGCCGAGGTCCGCGCATTGGCAAATGATCCCGATGTGGCCTACATTTCGCCGGACCGCCCCGTGAAAGGATCGCTCGACTACGTCGCCCCAACCACCTTCGCCAACCTCGCTTATAGCAACGGGAAGATGGGCTCTGGCAATGCCGTCGCCGTGATCGACAGCGGCATCAGTTCAAATCAGGACTTTGACAACGGCGCGCGAATCGTTTATTCCCAGAGTTTCGTGCCGGATGAAGATGCCAGCGACTACTTCGGCCACGGAACGCACGTCGCCGGCATCATCGCGGGTTCAGCCGCAAACTCTACCGGAACGGTGTATACGCGTACTTTCCGCGGTATCGCCCCGAAGGCTAACCTCGTCAACCTGAAGGTTCTTGACAGGAACGGCTCGGGCAAGGACTCGCAGGTGATCGCCGCCATCGACAAGGCCATCCTGCTCAAGAGCACCTACAAGATTGTGGCCATCAATCTTTCGCTCGGGCGCGGCGTTTTCGAAAGCTATAAGCTCGACCCCCTCTGCCAGGCCGTCGAAAGAGCTTGGAAGGCCGGCATCACCGTTGTTGTCGCCGCGGGCAACTACGGCCGCGACAACTCCTTCGGCACCAACGGCTACGGCACCATCACGTCCCCCGGCAACGATCCCTACGTCATCACTGTCGGCGCGATGAAAACCATGAACACCCCGAGCCGCGCTGACGACCGCATCGCCAGCTACTCCTCGAAGGGCCCGACGCTCATCGACCGCATCGTCAAACCCGACCTCGTCGCTCCGGGCAATCGCGTCATCTCCGTCCTCGGTATCCAGGGCAACCTCGCGACGAAGTTCCCTGCGAACATCGTCTCCAAAGACACGTACTCCACCACCACCAGCGCAAGCGCCGGCTTCTACTACCGTTTGAGCGGAACCAGCATGGCGGCGCCCACCGTCACCGGCGCGGTCGCCCTGATGGCGAACAGCCAGACGACCCCCGACATCATCAAGGCCCGCCTCATGAAGACCGCCACCAAGGCCTTCCCCACTTACAGCCTGGCCACCGATCCCGAAACCGGAACCACCTACACCAGTCAGTACGATCTGTTCACTGTCGGCGCCGGCTATCTCGATATCTGGGCCGCGCTCAACAATACCGACGTCGTCAAGGGTCCTGCCTTGTCCCCAGTGGCTGTTTACAACACGTCGAAATCCACCTACTCTGTGAGCTTCGCGAGAGGCACCGTCTGGAACAGTTCCCTCGTCTGGGGGCAGTCTCTCGTGTGGGGCCAGACGCTGCTTTCCGGCACCAGCCTGGTTTGGGGCTCCGGCATCTGCTGGGGTGAAGGCATCCTTTGGGGCGAAGGAATTGTCTGGGGTGACTCCCTCGTCTGGGGCGAGTCGCTCAACGTCGCCATTAACGGTGAAAACTAATTCGATCTTCCTCAGTGTTCATATCAGTGAAGAGGGCCGGTCTCGGCCCTCTTTCCGTTTCTAGCGAGCCCCGGCCGAGAACCGCGACCCCGCGGCGACGTTCTTGGCGCCGTAGTTGGTCCACGAGTTACCGAGGCCGCTCCACCACCAGAGGTTGCCGCTGGCGTCCTGGCCGGTGAGGAAGAGATTGCCGCCGTAGGT
>JAEUQD010000390.1 GCA_016789925.1 Bryobacterales bacterium
GTAACGATTGTTTTGTGGGCGTTTCTCGCCTCAATGGTCGTTCTGGCCGGAGCGGATTGGGCCGCCCGCACGGCGCGGGCGCTCGCTTTGCAAAGCAATTCTGAAGTGGATACAGTAGTGGTGGGAACTTCCTAGAGGTGACAGGTATGTCCAAAAACGATATGACACGCCGCGACGCCGTCAAAGTCGCCGGCGCGGCGGCGGTAACAGTGGCCGCCGTAAGAAAGGCGAATGCATCTCCCCGGATTCAGACGGTGAAGGCGGCGAACAATCAGGTCGCCTACGCCGTGATCGGCACCGGAGGCCGCGGCCAGTATCATATCCAACACTTCAATGGACTGGATGGCGGCAAGTGCCTCGCCGTCTGCGACGTCGATCAGGCGGCGCTCGACAAAGCCAAGGCGATGTCGAAGGACAAGCCTCAGGGTTACAAGGATTACCGCGAGGTCCTCGCCCGCAAAGACGTCGACGCGGTGGTGATCGCCACCCCGCTCTACATGCACTATCCGGTGACCCGCGATGCGCTGCTGGCCGGCAAGCACGTTTTCTGCGAAAAGAGCCTGGTCTTCACCCCCGAAGAAGTGCACGCCCTGCGCAAGCTGGCCAACGAAAAGACCAACCTGACGCTGCAGGTGGGCCTCCAGCGCCGCTACAGCAAGTTCTATCAGACGGCCAAGCAGATGATCCAGAAGGGGATGCTGGGCAAGGTGACTCACGTCTACGCCCAGTGGCATCGCCAGAGCCTCGGAAAGACCTGGGTGCCGCCGTCCTGGCGCGCCTTCCGCAAGTACTCCGGCGGCCTCACGGCTGAACTGGCTTCCCACCAGATCGACATCGCCGATTGGATGATTGGCGCGCACCCCGAATTCGTCACCGGCGTCGGCAGCATCGACGTGTACAAGGATGGCCGCGACGTTTTCGACAACATCCAGTTGATCTTCAAGTACCCCGCCGGCCAGAAGTTGATGTACTCGTCGATTTCGACCAACAAGCACCTGGCGTTGTTCGGTTCCCAGCGCACCGAGTTCGGCGAGATGATCATGGGGACCGAAGGCACGATTCACATCACCGTCGGCACCGACAACGAGCCCGCCACCGCCCTCTGGTTCTACGAACCGGGTCCGAAGAAGGCCGAAGAAACGAAGGGCAAGGAGAAGGGCAAGGAAAAGGCCGCTGTCGCCAACGCCTCGCTCTTGTCTACCGGCAAGGGCAGCCGCGGTCTGCCGGTCCTGTTCGATAGCGAACTGGTCCAAAAGGACGATTCGTTCCTGGCCAAGGAACTGAAATACGCCAAGTTGTGGCTCTACAAGAAGGGCGTCATGGTGCCGGAAGAGGACAAGAACCCGGTCGACGTCCAGTTGGAGAGCTTCATGGAGTGCGTCCGCACCAACAAGAAGCCGCTCGCCGACCTCGAAATCGGCCTCGAAGACTCGACCAACGTGATTCTCGCGAACCTCGCCATGGACGAGGGGCGCCGCGTGTTCATGAACGAAATCGACAAGATGGGTGGCGGACCGGCCAGTCAGGAAGCGAAACCGGCCCGGAAAGCGTGACCACCTACCGCGGCCGCCGGGCCTTCGAGATCTCGAACGGCCAGCTCACCGTCACGGTGACGCAGGAGGGCGGCCACATCGCCCAGATCCTCCATCAGGGGACGGGTGTCAACCCGCTCTGGACGCCGCCGTGGCCCAGCATCGAACCGTCGTCCTACGACCTGAAGAAGCATCCCGGCTATGGCGGCGACTCCGAAGCGAAGCTGCTTGCCGGCATCTTCGGCCATAACCTCTGCGTAGACCTGTTTGGCGGCACCACCGACGACGAGGCCGCCGCCGGGATGACCGTCCACGGCGAATCCTCCGTTGTCCCCTACGACATCTCCGTCGAAGGTTCGGTGCTCACCCAGCGCGCCAGCTTCCCGCAGGCTCAACTGGGCTTCGAGCGCCGGCTCGAGTTGCGCGGCGATGTCCTGCTCATCCGTGAAACGGTGGAGAACCTCTCCGGTTGGGACCGTCCCTCCGCGTGGACCCAGCACGTCACTCTCGGCCCGCCGTTCATCGAGCGCGGCGTCACGCAGTTCCGCGCCTCCGCCACGCGTTCGAAGGTGTTTGAAACCGACTTCGCCGAAGGCAAGGGACTCCAGGTGGTGGGCGCGCCGTTCGACTGGCCACTCTGCCCGAAGAAGGGCGGCGGGCACATCGACCTCCGTGTCTTCGAATCGGCTCCCGTCTCGGCCGGCTACACGGCCCACCTGATGGATCCGCACCGCGACCAGGCCTTCTTCCTCGGCTGGCATCCCAATACCAAACTCCTCTTCGGCTACATCTGGAAGCGCGCCGATTTCCCCTGGCTCGGGCGCTGGGAAGAGAACATGAGCCGCCACACCCCGCCCTGGAACGGCAACACGCTCGCTCTCGGCATGGAATTCGGCGCTTCGCCCATGCCGGAAACGCGCCGGGCCATGATCGAGCGCGGGAGCCTGTTCGGCGTCCCCGGCTACCGCTGGTTCCCCGCCCGGAAGAAAGTCACTGTCGAATATTGCGCGTTTGCCCGCACGGCAACGTCAATCCCGGATGAGGTGACCTGGGATGGCGATTCCGGTTTGCGGTTTAGCGGCGCTTAGTCTCCTGTACGCCTCCGCCACGCTGTCGGCGGGAGTCATCAAAGGCACGGTCCTCGAAAACGCCACGGGCTACCCACTGGCCCGCGCCACGGTAACACTCCGCCCTGTTGGCGACCCCGGCAAACCGCTCACCCGCATTTCCGGCCACCTTGGCCAGTTTGAGTTCTTCGTTCCCGAAGGGCTGTATCTGCTCTCCGCGGTCCGCGAAAGCTACTACCCCGCTGCTTATGGCCAGCGCCGGCCTGAAGGCGCGGGCGCGCCCATCCAGGTGACCAAGGACTCGGACTTCTTCACGGAACTTCGGCTGCGGCGCCTGGGCGCGGTCAGCGGCCGGGTGCTCGACGAGAATCGCGTCGGGCTGCCGGAGGTCCCCGTGATCGCCTATCGCGCCCGCCAACCGCTCCGCATCGCCGCCTCCGGGAAAACCGACGAACGCGGCTTCTTCCGCCTCTACGGACTCGAAACCGGCCGCTACTGGGTCCGTACCGGCGCGAAGGTGATCGGCGCGGCCGATGGCTGGCTGCCGGTCTTCGCGCCCGAGGTGCGCGACCTGCGCGAGGCCCGCGTCTACGAAGCCCGCCTCGACCACGAAACCCAGGACGTCGACATCCTGCCGCCCACCGGCCGCGTCTTCGGCGTACGCATCCCCATCGCCGCCCCGGATGAAGCCTTACCCATCCGGGTCACGCTCGCCGGAGACACCGGCCGCCAGACCCAGACTGTCGGCGGTGCGGCGCGGTTCGACGGGCTGGCGCCGGGCTTCTACGAGATCTATGCCGAAAGCTTCAACGGTGCTTACTCCGCCCATGTCGAACTCACGCTCGATAGCAGCCGTGAACTGCCCGCGCTGCAGGTCACCCCGAGCAACCGCGTGCGGTTCGAAGCGCCAGTTCCTCTCTCCATCCGGACCCGGCGGCGCGATCTCGCCGGCGCGGGTGAGGTGCGCGAAGTCAAGACCGGCGACTGGCTCCGCCTCCCCACCGGCCGTTGGGATGTCATCACCACGCCACCCAAGACGCATCACCTGGTTTCGATCGGCTATTCCGTCCAGCCCGTCGCGAGCGATTGGTTCGAGATCGTGAACCCCCGGTCGCCGGAGTACATCGTCCGCGTGACCCTCTCCGACAAGGTGACCACGGTCGAAGGCCGCGTCGCCGACGCCGGCAAACCGCAACCCGGCATGCCCGTCTTCCTCTGGCCTCTTCACCCCGAAACCCGCCGCCAGTTGAACGGCGTCCCCAAGACCCAAACGGACCCGGAGGACCGCTTCCGCTTTGAAGGACTGCCCGAAGCCGAGTACCACGCCGCCGCCACACCGGACGTCCCGGAATTGGACGAGGATCTGATCCGTGTCCTCGCGCCAGCCGTCGTCAAAGGCGGCGCGAGCGTCACACTGCCGGTCCACCAGGTTCCCTGAGTCCGGCGCCGGCTTTCCGCCCCCAGTTGTACGGCCCATTCGGGGGCTTTCCGCGGGAGGGGTTAAGGCGGAATTCGTTTCGCAG
>JAEUQD010000393.1 GCA_016789925.1 Bryobacterales bacterium
CGCGGTCTCCACCGCAGCCGAACAGAGTAATCACGCGGCCGCTGGTGAGAGAGCGCGCGGCGGCGATCGTATTGCGTAAGGCGTCGTCGGTGTGCGCGTAGTCCACCACGACGAGAAAGGGCTGGCCTTCGTCCACGCGCTCGAAGCGTCCGGCGACACGCGTGCGGGCGGCAATGCCGCTGACAATCGTTTCTTGGGGAAGCCCGTTGGCGAGGGCGGCGCCAAAGGCCGCAAGGATGTTGTAGACGTTGAACAAGCCGACCAGCGGCGACTCGACTGGGTAGCGAACACCCCGCCATGCCACGTCGAACCGCAAGCCATTGAATCCGCTTTCGACATTCTCCGCCCGGAGTGAGGCGCTTTCGCCGATTCCGTACCAGATGGGTTCGGTATCGGAGGCCAGCGGAACGCGCCGCGCCCATTCGTCGTCGGCATTCAGAATCGCAAAGCGCGGCGGAGGCGCATCCTGGCCGCGAAACAACTCGCACTTGGCGTCGAAATAGGCTTGCATCGCGCCATGGAAATCGAGATGGTCGCGCGTCAGGTTGGTAAACAGAGCAGCCTGAAAGCGGAACCCGTGAACACGGCCGAGAGCGAGGGCGTGGGAGGAAACCTCCATGGTGGCATGACGGCCGCCACGCTCGAACAACTCATCGTAGAGGCGGTAAAGATCCAGCGACTCGGGTGTGGTGTTGACGGCCTTCCGGACCTCGCCGGCCACGTGATATTCGATGGTCCCCACCAGCGCCGTGCGCAGGCCCGCGGCGCGCAAGATACTGTCGTGCAGAGCGCAGGTCGTGGTTTTTCCGTTAGTGCCGGTTGCGCCGGTAAGGAGCAGCGCTTCAGCCACGCGGGCATAGAAGGCGCGCGTCATCAAGGCCAGCGCGCGACGCCCATGGGGAACGACGATCCAGGGGACAGGGAACGCCGAGGGCGCCGGTGATTCAGAAACGACGGCCACGGCGCCGCGCGAAACGGCGTCCAGTGCGAACTCGCGTCCATCCAGTTTCGCGCCCGGAAAGGCGAAAAAAAGATAACCGGACCGGACACGACGCGAGTCGTAATCCAGTCCGGTTATCGTGATGGAACGTTCTGCGAAACTCTCGGGCAGGCTGAGGCGAGCGGCGGCGAGGATGTCGCTTAGAGTCACGCTAAGGGCCTCAACGGGCAAAGTACACCCGAATCCTTTCACCCGCGGCAAGCACTTTGCCCGCCCCGGGATTCTGCGTCCGGGCCAATCCTTTTCCAACAATTTCGACCGGCATGCCCAACTGGACCGAAGCTTCGACGACCTGGCGTTTGCTCATGCCCTGAAAGTCGGGGATGCGCGCTCCGGTGATGATTTCGCGGACCACGTCGGGCTGGGCCGGAACGGCCTGGGCAGGGTCGGGCGGCTCCGCTTTGGCGATGAGCGGCAGCGGGACGGGATCGGCGAGCGTCTCGGCAGGCTGGGGTTCGAGCGGGACATCGGCTTCGCGCCCGAGGATGCGCAAGGCGGCCTGGGCCACCTGTTTGAATACGGGCGCCGCGACAATGCCGCCATAGAGGGTAGAGCCGTCGAGAGTGACGACGACAACGATGGAGGGCGAATTTAAGGGCGCATAACCCATGTAGGTGGAGTTGTAACGCGGGACGTAACGGCGGAGTTCGCGGTCGAACATTTGGGCGGTTCCCGTCTTGCCACCTGAGGTGTAGCCCACGAGTTTGGCACGGGTGCCGGTGCCGCCCGGCAAGACAACTCCCTCGGAAATGCGGCGCATTTCCACCGCGGTTTCGGGCTTGAGCACTCGAACGCGGGGGCTATCGGGTTCGACCATCTTTTCGCCGCCTTCCCGTTGCCGCGAGCGGACAATCCGCGGGCGCACGCGATAGCCGCCATTGGCGAACACCGAAGCGGCCTGCGCCAGTTGCAGCGTGGTGGTCCCGAACTCGTGCCCGAAGGACAGGTAGTAGAGTGAACCGGGCGTCCAGCGGGAAGGCTGATTGAGGAGGCCGGCCGATTCGCCGGGAAGATTGACTCCGGTTACCGAGCCAAAGCCGAAGTTGCGCAGATAGCGGTAAAGGTTGTCCTTGCCGACTTCGATGCCTACGCGAATCGCGCCCACGTTGCTCGACTTCCAGACGACTTCTTCCATCGACAGCGTGCCGTAGGAATGGGTGTCGCGAATACGGACGCCGGCGGCACTGAAAAGTCCATTGCCGCAGTTGATGGGGGAATTTGCCCGCAACCGGGTGCATTCCAGCGCCGCCGCTACGGTGAACATCTTGGCGACGGAGCCCGGATCGTTCACGACCGACACCGTGCGGTTGAGCCGGTTCTTGAGTTCGGCGCGGCCCTTGACCGGCTGGTTGGGATCGAAGGTGGGAACGCTGGACATGGCCAGGATGTCGCCATTGTGAGGATCCAACACCACCAAAGTTCCGCTCAGGCAGTTGTTCTCCTTGACGGCTTTGCGCAGTTCGGTGTCGGCCACGTATTGAATGCGCGCGTCGATGGTGAGGGCGACGTTCGAGCCTGCGACCGGAGGAGTTGTCTCCAACTCGTCGATGCCGCGGTGGTTGACGTCGGTGAGCACACGGACGGAGCCCGGAATCCCCTCGAGATCCTCCTGGAGGCTGAGTTCGACGCCGCTGGCTCCCCTCTCCTCGTCGTCGACAGTGGCCAGAAAGCCCAGAACGTTGGCGGCCAGATCGCCATGAGGATATTCGCGGCGGCTCTCCTGCCGCACGTCAATCCACTCGTTCTCGCGCGCCAGGAGCCGGATCGAAGCGGACTCTTCGAGGGTCAATTTCCGCTTGATCCAAAGGAATCCGCTGTTTTTGGCTTGTGCGGCTTCGATGGAGGTTTTGAGTTTGCGCGCATTCAGGTTGAGAATACGCGCGAGGAGATTACAAGCGGGCACGACTTCTTTCAGCTTGCGGGGATTGATGGCGAGCGAGTCCACCGGCACACTGACGGCCAGTTCGGTGCCGTTGCGGTCTGTAATGGTGCCGCGCGGCGCGGCGATCTCACGGTTGCGGAGTTGCTGGCTATTGGCCACGCGATCCAGTTCGTGATGCCGGAGGACCTGGAGATAAAAGAGGCGCCCGAAGATCACGAGCGCCCAAAGCACCGCGAAGCGTACCAGCCAGCGGAGACGGCGGATTTCCGGAACGGCGGAATAGGGATCCATCCGAGTCTCCCGAAAGCGCGGGGAGCGGCTAGCGCCCGCCCGCGGCCTTAGTCTTGTTGGCGGCTATGGCCTGCTGTGAGCCGCCGTAGAGGTGAACCACCGAGTTCGGACCGGCATCCTTCATTCCGTACTGTCCGGCGAGATGCTCGAGGCGTTCGGGAGTCAAGAGGCGACTTTCCTGCAATGCAAGTTGCCGCTGCTGGTTGCGCAGTTGCGCATTCTCGGCGCGCAGCCGCTGCAACTGGATGCCCGAGAGGAGATTGATGGCGTTGGGGAGGAGCAGGCCGACCGCCAGCACTACCATCAGCGTCATGGCCGAGAAAAACCGCCAGCATGTCTCCCAGATGCGGGGATCGCCCTGGCGGGCCACCCGACTGTTGTCCAGACCCTTCCGCCAGAAATAGATATCCTCATTCGGAAAGGCGCGCACGCGCGGAGATACCGCCCGGTGCCGCGGAATCCCGTATTCCGGTTCAAAACCCGACTGGCCATATTCCTGCCGCAAAACGGCCGCAGACATTGTCGCCATTTGCTTACGAGGCCTCCTTGCTCGTCCCGATCCTTGCTCGTCCACTCTCCGGCCGCCGCCACGCGGCCGTTCCCTCATTGCGTCCCGTCATCCAATCCACTCCAGCGCGCGCAGTTTGGCTGAGCGCGACGCCGGGTTGCGTCTCATTTCTTCCGGTCCGGGCGTCACCACGTGTTTGGTGAGGACGCGCGCCCGGCCCGCCTTGTGCCAAGCCTGATACCCACGTTTGACGATTCGGTCTTCCAATGAATGAAAAGTAATAAACACGGCGCGCGCGCCGGGCGCGAGGATCTTCTCCAACTGCCCAACGAGCGCTTCGACTTCCTCCAACTCCGAGTTCACGTAAATGCGTAAGGCTTGCAGAGAGCGGGTGCTGCCGCGAACACGACCCGCCCGAGCGACGACCGATTCGATGACTTCTGCCAGACTTTGCGTACTTCGAATCGGCCGTGCCCGAACGATTGCTCTGGCTACTGTCCGTCCTCTCCTTTCTTCGCCCAGTTCGTAAAGTATCCGGGCGATTTCCTTTTCTGAACCGAAGTTGACAATGTCGGCCGCCGTGGGACAGTCTTCCGACTGGTTCATCCGCATGTCCAGGCTGGCAGCCGAATCGAAGCTGAAACCGCGATCCGGCGAGGTGAGCTGATAACGGCTCACTCCGCAGTCGATCAGCAGGCCGTTGACGGCCGCGATCCGCAATTCGTCCAAAACCGATCTCAATGTCGAAAACCGCGCATGCACGAAGGTGATGCGGCCGGCCAGGTCCGCCAGATTCTCCCGCGCCTTGGCCAGCGACTGTGCGTCGCGGTCGAGACCAATCAGCCGGCCGGAACCCGTCAAGGCTTCCGCAATCGGCCGGCTGTGTCCACCCAATCCAACCGTTCCCTCGGCCACGACCGAGTCCGGGCCCAGCGCCAACCAATGGAGTACTTCCTCCAGGAGCACCGGTTCGTGCCAATCCATAGTGCCTCGCCATGGCCGCTACTTGAGGCCCAGATGTTGTAACTTGTTGACGTTTGCCGTCAGCCGTTCCAGGGCCGCAGCCAATTTGTGCTGATACTGCGCGTCGCCCATGGCGTTGATCGCGCCATCGTAAAACTGCAGCCACACTGCTGTGTCTTCCATTTGTAGGTGCTTCCGCAGACGATCCGGTATCAGGATGCGTCCGGAGCCATCGACATCCGAATAACCACCAAAATGCTTCATCACGAGGTTGGTTTCCTCGGTGGCCTCGGGGTCCACTTCCGAGGCGCGGTTGAAAGCAGCCTCGTTCTTGCGCCACAATGACAGCGGATAGATGCGAACGGTCTTGGCGTCCTTTGTCGTTATGTACACTTGCGTTTCGCCCAACTCCTTCAAGTACCGCTGGAAGTCTGCATTGAGCTTGAGACGGCCCTTGTCGTCGACGCGGGCTTGGTACGTTTCCGCAGGAGGACTCGCCTGAGAGACAGTATCCATAACACCGCACCTTCGATTTTCGGCCACTTTCGGCACCCAAGGGCCATATCAAACCACCTTGGGCCACAACGTGAGCATAGGCCATTAAGTGCAATCGAGTCAAGCATTAAGCGCGGGTAGATTCGAGGAAAATTTCTTTCGCCTTTTGTTTGGCTAAGGTTTTCCACTTAGTACTTGTATATTGTGTCTAGTACCGAAAATATACAATATATAGTGGTGACCGGTTTGTACGACGTTTGTAGGTCCGCTGTTTGCGGCCACTCTGGCAACCCTAAAACAGGAGTGGCCCAAAATCCCGGATTTTCGGGTTTTGGGCCATCTTCGGCACAGCCGGCTTGAGCGGCTCCGGGCTACTTGGTCTTGTTCTCGAACAGGAAGACGCCCAGTTTGCCACCCACGGCGAAGTCGAGGTCGCCGTCACCGTCGTAGTCGGCTGCGGGCATCTGCATGCCGCCGCCCGCGCGCGTACTGAAGTCGACTACGTGGCGGACCCACTGCATGACCGGTGGGGCGTCGGGGTTGGGTGAGGTCATGATGGTTTCGTACCAGTAGATGCCCAGCGGGTCGAACGCGCCGGGCTCATGCTCGTGGGCCATGTAACGCTTGCCGCTCAGGACGTCGAGCTTGCCGTCGGCATTGAGGTCGGCCAGGGTCACCGCGTGCGCCTGGGACCACGTGTCGTCGATCTTGCGTTCGGTCCACTTGCCGTCCGCGCCCTGCTCGAGCCAGAAGAGGCCGTAGTCGTGGGCGTAGGAACTGATGACATCGTTGCGGCCGTCGCCGTTCACGTCGTGCACGAAGAGGAACCCCAGGCCCTTCTTGTTGTCCCAGTCGGGGTGATATTTCCAGTCGGGCGCTTCAAACCAGCCCTTCGGGGTGAGGACGTCGATGCGCCCGTCCTTGTTAACGTCGCCTGAGCCGATGCCGTGGCCGTAGCCCTTGTCGCTGACCAGGTGACGCTTCCATTGACCGTCCTGGAACTCGTACCAGGCCGTGATGGCCTTCGGGCCGCCGAACTGCGGCAGCACCTCACGCGCCTTGCCGTCACCATCCATATCCACCAGGAAGGCAAACTCGACGTTCATGCCCATCTCGATGGGCTGAGCGGCCCAGGCCATGCGGGTGCGGCCCGGATTCTTCCACCAGACCAGCCGCCGGGAGAACCAGGAGCAACTGACCAAGTCAGTCCACCCATCACCATCGGCATCGAGAGCGAGGTCGCTGAAGTTGTCAATGTAATTATTCGCGAAGTGGAACTCGCGGAACCGGTGTTTTGTCCACTTAGGCGCTTCAAACCAGTTCTCACCCGCGACAACGTCGAGTTTGCCGTCTTTGTTGAGGTCGGCGAAGGCGCAGCTTTCGTTCGCGCCCAGATCGAGAGTATGTTTTTGAAAAGGCACGTCGGCAGGCCGGCTGACGCTCCACAGCAGCGCGGCGCAACCCAATAAGGCGGCAAGGACGAAAAAGGGCTTCATCAGCCCCGATTGTATCCCTATTCGGGGACCACGCCAGGATTGCCCTGCGGTTGGGCGACGGCAATCGTAACACCGGCCTGCGACAGAAAATCGCCGGAGCGAACCAGGAGGGGCTGCAAAGTACTTCCGAACTCGACATCGGAAGGGACACGAACCGTGATTTCCACTACTCCAGCCAGTTGGCCTTCGGGAACCCGCGCGCTCACCAGTTCGGCAACCGCGCCGCCGATGGTGACTTCGATTGTGTTGGTGGGGATCACGTCGTCGGCGCCCGCAACCTGGCCATCGTCGAGCGCCGGAGCCGTGGTCCCCAAACCGGTGACCCGGAATCGCACAAGGCTTCCAGGCGCGGCGGGATTCGCTTCGGAGTTGTCGCTATCGTCTTCGTTCCGGGCCAAGGCGGGTCCAAGCCCGTCTTCGGTACGCGTATAGACTCCGGGGATGGCGGGACGGACGGGGACCGAGATCTCTTCGGTCAACGAGCCCTGCCCAGCCACCCGCACGCGAACACGGTCGCCGCTCACACTGGCGGGAACGGCGGCGTAGACAATACGCTCCTGCGCGGAGAGCAACGCAGCCGGGACTCCATCGAAGGTCACCTCGGTGCCACCGAGCGTTTTGGGATAGCGGCCGGAGGAATCCGGCATGCCGGTAACGGCGGTGGCGGGCCCGAGTCTCAGGCCTTGAATCGCGACGATCTCGTTGGCGGCCACGGCGCCCCGCTCTCCGCTTGCCTGATTGGCGATTCCATCCGCGGTCAATCGTACCAGGGCGAGTCTCCGGACGCGTTCGTTGCTCTGGTCGGCGACGAAGATCGAGCCGTCCGGACCCACGGCGATTCCAGCCTGTGCGGACAGCAGAGCAGCGTTGCCGGGACCGCCGTCTCCGGCGAGACCCGTGGTGGCTCCGCCGGCCACCAGACGGACGATTCCATCCTGGCCCAGCGAACGAACCTGTCCGACAACGGAGATGAGCAGGCTGCCCTCGCTATCGAAAGCCAGCCCGCTCGGGGCCCAGATTTGAGATTCGGTTCCAGCGCGTCCAACTCCACTGGATCCCGTCTCGCCGTTTCCCGCAACGGTGGTGATGATGCCGCGGGAATCGACGCGCCGAACGCGGTTATTATTTGTATCGGCGATGAACACGTTGCCTTGGTTGTCGACGGCTACGGCGCGTGGACGCGTCAGTTGCGCCGCCACGGCGGGACCTCCATCGCCGGAGAAACCCGCGGTGCCGGTTCCGGCGAAGGTCGTGATCCGCCCCTGTGGATCGACGCGGCGAATCCGATGGTTCGCGCTGTCGGCGATATACACGTTGTCCTGGTTATCCACGGCGACCCCGAACGGTTCGTTTAACCGAGCGGCGGTGGCCGCGCCGCCATCGCCGCTGAAACCGGACGACGTGGTCCCGGCGAAGTTGGTGATCACTCCCCGAGGACTGATTCGCCGGATGTAGGCGCCCCACGTCCCCGCGACATACAGGTTCTGATTCCGATCGATAGCCATCCCGCGAGGGCGGCCGAGTCCGGCCGCGGTGGCTGGGCCGCCATCGCCCGAGGTGCCCAGTGAGCCAGTCCCGGCCCACGTTCCGATAGTGCCGTCCCGTGCGATCCGCCTGACGCGATTGTCCACCACGTCGGATACAAACACGTTGCCTTCCGAATCGACGGCAACCCCGCTTGGCTCGAACAGCGTGGCTTGGGAGGCCGGTCCGCCGTCGCCCGCGGCTCGTGACACGGAAGTGCCCGCCGCGGCTTGAATCTGATCGCTCACCGGATTCACGCGGAACAGGCGGCGAAGACCGTCATCGAGCACCAGAAGTTGATCGTTGGCGTCCACGGCAACGGCGGTCGCGAAAGCCAAATCGAATTGGACGGCTGAACCGGGAACCGCCCGGTTGGACCCGCCGCCGGCGACGGTGGTGATGGTTCCGCCGCGGATGCGGCGAATCCGGCCGTTGTTCCGGTCGGCGATGAACAGGTCGCCGTTGCGGTTGAACGCCAGGTCGAGCGGCTGGTAGAACTGGGCCGACGCCGCCGGCGAGTTGCTCCCCGCGAATCCCTGCACTCCCGTGCCGGCGAAAGTCTCAATCCGGCCATTCTGCGTTGTGACGCGGCGAATGCGGTTGTTGAGCGAGTCGGCGATGTACAGGTTGTTCTGCGCATCCACGGCCAAGCCGGCCGGCACCTGCAACAGAGCCGACGTGGCGGCGGCGCCATCGCCGCCGAAGCCCCGGCGTCCCGCCGTTCCGGCGACCGTGGTGATGACTCCCGCCTGGTCCACCTTGCGGACCACGTGATTGAGAGTATCGCTGATGTAGTAATTGCCCGCCGAATCGAAGACGATCGACCGGGGATTGCCAAGGGCCGCTTGGGTCGCGGGCCCTCCATCCCCGTTGGCCTGCACGCTCCCCGTTCCAGCGACGGTGGTGATGGTGTTTCCGTCGCGCGAGATCTTGCGCACGCGGCCGTTGCGGCTATCGCAAATATGCAGCTCGCCCGCCGGGCTGAAGGCAATTCCGAAGACACCATTGAATTGCGCAGCCGAAGGCACACCGCCGTCGCCGCCGAATCCGGTCTCAGATCCCGCGAAAGTCGAGACAGCTCCAGCCGGAGTGATGCGCAGGACCCGGTCATAGTAGCTGTCGGAGACGTAGATGTTTCCGCTCGAGTCGACTGCGACGTCTTGAGGGAGGACGAAGCGCACATCGGTGGCGGTGCTTCCCTGCCCGGGGAACGGCAGCCGCTGGCCGCCGGCGAACGTGCTGATCAAGTAAGGAAGCTCGGATTGGGCGGCAGCGACGCTGAGGAACGCGGCAGCCAGGCAGAATAGCCGAAAGTAGATACCAGACACAAGGTTTCCCTCCATTCACGGGACGCTCACTGGGAATGGCGACAAAATTCCGCGCGGCGCGTCAATCTTTCCCGGTTTTGAGGAGGCGAATGCGGGTTCACTATCGATCGGCTCGCGCCGCCATCCTCAGGGCTGGACGACCTGCACGGTCACGCGGTTGCTTTCGGCGCCGCCCACGGTGAGTACCAGCGGTTGCGGCCCGGCGGGCGTTTCCGGCGGCACCGTGATGTTGGCCTGCGCAAGGCCCACGAAACCGGGCGTGAGCCCGAGGAAGGCGACCTCGGCCGGTTGTCCGGAAAGCGTGGCCGAGAACGGAAGGGAGGCGCGCCGGAGTGCGTCGCCCGGGGCAGCGACCCCCGCGGCCAACGCGGGGCTGACGGGTCCGATACCCGTCAGGTAAACCACCATGACCCGTCCGGCCACCACCGGATTCGCCGCCCCAATCAGTTTGTTTGATTCATCGACGGCCACGGCTTGCGTGCCGTCGTA
>JAEUQD010000499.1 GCA_016789925.1 Bryobacterales bacterium
GAAATTCTGGACCGGTTCAAAGAGCGCCGCGTTGGATTGTCGGTGGAGCAACAGTACGATCCGGGCAAGGTACAACGGGCGGCGATCGTTCTGAAAGAGTACTTGTCGGAACGCGGGCGACAGTTTGCAACGGTCGAGCCGGAGGTCCGGCAGATTCCACCATCTTCGCTGGAAGTGACGTTCAAGGTGCAGGAAGGCCCGAAGGTCAAGGTGGGCGCCATCGGGATCGAGGGCAACAAGGTTTTCAGCGACCGGGCGGTGATCCGGGCGATGAAGAACTCGCGGCCGATCGGGATTCCGTACTCGATTCTGTTGGAGAACATGTTCGCGAAGAGTTTCGATTCCACGAAGCTGGAAGAAGACAAAGACCGGGTGCGGGATTTTTATCAGCAACGCGGCTATTTCACAGCGCGCGCTCTGGAGCACACGGTCAAGGTCCGCGATGTGGGTGGTAGCGGGTTTAAGCTTCCGCTTTTCAAGCCGAACAAGCCCGGCAAGCAGGCCGACGTCAACGTGATGATGGAAGAAGGACCCCTGTTCAAGCTGAACAAGATCAATTTCGTGGGGGTGAAGCTGTTCCGGACTCCCGAAACGATCATGCAGCCGATTTTCCAGATGACGGAGGGCGACATCTTCTCGACGACGAAGCTTCGCAAGGGGCTCGAGCAAATGAGGAAGCTGTACGGCGAGTTTGGTTACATCGATTTCGTGCCGGAGCCTTCGTTTGAGCCTGACCCGAAGACAGGGAAGATCGATCTGACACTGAACGTCGACGAAGGCAAGCAGTTCTTTGTACGGCGCATCGACTTCACTGGCAACACGACGACGCGCGACAAGGTGATTCGGCGCGAGATTTTGCTGGATGAAGGTCAGATTTACAATACGCGCTACTGGGACCTCTCGCTGCTTCGTTTGAACCAGTTGGGCTATTTTGAAGTGCTCAAGGAGAACGAAGCAGCCGACATTAAGCGCGACACCAAGACAAATACCGTCGACATCACGCTGAAAGTGAAGGAGCGCGGGAAGAACTCCGTGCAGTTGAACGGCGGCGTGAGCGGTATTGCCGGATCGTTTGTCGGGTTCGGCTACGCCACCAACAATTTCCTGGGATTAGGCGAGACCCTTTCGCTGGATGCGCAGTTGGGCGACCGCATCCGAAACGTGACGCTGGGGTTCACTGAGCCATATTTGTTCGACAGGCCGATTACGGCGGGTTTCACGGTGTTCACGCAGCGGTTCAACTATGATCAGGGGCGCGAAGTTTCGCTGCTGACCGGGCGTAACCTGATTCCGCTGTACAACCAGTTGGGCCGGGAGAACCTGCTCAACTACGTTTCCAACGGTTACGGATTCACTTCGTTCCTGTCGGCGCCGACACGGAAGCTGGGCGGGTTGTTTGCCAGGGTGGGGCTAACCTATTCCTACAGCACGCAACGCATCAGCGTATCGTCGGAAGCCGCCCGCCAGTATTTCGAGTACATCAACTTTCAGGGGTTGAGCGGACAGAACCAATTGTCGGGTATCCAGACTTCCGCGGTCATCCCATCCTACACATTCAATACGATCGATCACCCGATCACGCCCAGCCGCGGCAAGAGCCTGTACGTGACAACCCAGTTTGCGGGCTTGGGCGGCAACGTGAGGATGATCGAGCCGACGATCGACTTCAAGTGGTTCCGCCCTGCTTTCAAGAAGGGGCATGTCATTGGTATGCACGCGCTGGGCCGGTTCGTCACGGGCTACAACGGGCGCGTGGCGCCTCCGTTCAACCGGTTCTACATGGGCGGCGAGAACGACATCCGCGGATTTGAGATTTGGGGTGTGTCGCCGGTGGCCTACATTCCGTCGACGGCGAATGTGGCGCTGTTGAACGCCGATGGCTCGGCCCGCCTTCAGAAGATCATCGTTAACGGCGTGGAGACGCAGACGGCGGTGACACAGCAGATTCCGGTGTACCAGATGATTTTCCCGGGCGGCGATTTCTCGACGGTAGGGAACTTTGAATACCGGATCCCGATCGCGGGTCCGGTGACGCTGGCTGCGTTCTTCGATGCCGGATTAAACAAGATTGTGCGCCCGTCGCAACTGGTGCTGAACCAGGGGCGGCTGGGCGAGTTGAACGGTCTGTTTCCGCAAGCCGGATTCAGCGACCGGATCGTGATCGCCAAGAATACGCAACGGCCCCGGACATCGACGGGGTTAGAGTTGCAAATCATGATGCCGGTAGTGAACGCGCCGTTCCGGCTCTACTGGGCTTACAATCCGACGATTGTCCAAGAGTTCCTGATCCCGCCGGTCGTGGCCGATCCGTCGTTGTTCCCCAATCAGGCCTCGTATACCTCCGCTTTGCAGTCTATTGGCCAGCCGTATCCGTTCTATGAGCGGCGCCGCCTGTTCCGTTTCACTATCAGCCGGACGTTCTAAACAGATCGCCGTGTTACCATCAGAAATCTGGGAGTTCTTAGCGTGATGAATCGTTTTCTGCCGGCCGCTGCCCTTGCCGCGGTCCTCTGTGTCCCGGCCCCCGCTCAGCAGGCGCCCACCAAGATCGCTGTGATCAATATTCAGGCTGCCCTCGTTGGCACGGCCGACGGCAAGAAAGCCGCAGCCGAACTACAGGCCAAGTTTGAACCGAAGCGTAAGGCGATCGACGCCCGACAGGGAGAAATCGCCCAGCTTCAGCAGGAACTCGCCAAGGGGTCCAACACAATGGCCGAGGCTCGCCGGCTGGACCTGACGCGTCAGATCGACACCAAAACCAAGGCCTTGCAGCGCGAACAGCAGGACGCCCAGGAAGAGGTGGAGATTGAGCAGAACAAGGTGTTGAACGAACTCGGCCAGCGAATGATGGTCGTGATCGACAAGTACGCCAAGGACAACACCTATGCCGTGGTGATCGACATCTCTTCGCAGCAGACACCCGTCTTGTGGGCTGCGAATGGAATCGACATCACGAAAGAGATTATCGACCTGTACGACAAGAACGCACCGGGCAAGGCGGCCGTCCCGGCTGCCACCGCGCCTGCACCTGCGCCCGCACCCGCCCCAGCCAAGAAGGCTCCTGGCGCCGTAAAGTAAGCTTCCTATCGAAGAAAATCCTGTGCCACCGCGCCCCTGAGGAAAGGGGTTGCGGCGGCTTCTTTCGTTCCTTTCGAGGAAAAGGAAAAGGCGGTGCGTTTCCACGCACCGCCTTTTCTCGCTCCCGTAAAGAGGGAGTCTCGATTACTTCTTCATCTTCTCGCGCAGTTCCTTCAGGACCGCTTTGCGCGAGAGCCTGATCTTGTTGCCTTCGAGCGCCAGCACCTTGACCTGGATCTGGTCGCCTTCCTTGAGTTCGTCGGTCACGGCCTTCACACGGCTCTCGGAGATCTCGGAGATGTGCAGGAGCCCATCGGTACCCGGGAAGATCTCGACAAACGCGCCGAAATCGACGATGCGGACGACTTTGCCGAGGTAGGTTTTGCCGATCTCAGCCACGGCACAGATGTCCTGGACGCGCTGAAGAGCAGCCTTGGCCGAATCGCCATCCACTGCGTAGATGTTCACCGTGCCGTCGTCGTTGATATCGATCTTGGTTCCGGTCTCTTCGGTGATGGCGCGGATGTTCTTGCCGCCCGGTCCGATCAGTTCGCGGATCTTATCGGTTGGGATCGTAACGGTGTAGATGCGCGGAGCGTTGGGGGACATCTCCTTACGCGGCTCCGCAATGACGGCAGTCATCTTGTCAAGGATGAAGAGACGGGCTCGGCGGGCCTGCTCCAGGGCGGTGCGCATCAACTCGGTGGTGACGTTGGGCACCTTGATGTCCATCTGCAAAGCGGTGATGCCCTCTTTAGTCCCAGCCACTTTGAAGTCCATGTCGCCGTAATGGTCTTCGGCTCCGGCGATGTCGGTGAGGATGGCGTAGTCGTCGCCCTCTTTCACCAAACCCATGGCGATGCCGGCAACCGGGGCGGTGATCGGCACACCGGCGTCCATCAAACTCAGGGTGCCACCGCAGACGCTGGCCATCGACGACGAACCGTTGGATTCGAGGATGTCGCTGACGATCCGGAGGGTGTAGGGGAACGACTTGTCGTCGGGAATGACCGCTGATAAGGCGCGTTCGGCGAGGACGCCGTGCCCGATTTCGCGGCGGCCAGGGCTGCGCAGGAAAGCGACTTCGCCCACCGAGAAGGGAGGGAAGTTGTAATGGAGCATGAAGCGCTTGGAGGTGTCGCCGTCGGGGTCGAGCAATTCAATGCGCTGCTCATCTTCCTTGGTGCCGAGTGTGCAAGTCACCAGGGCCTGGGTTTCACCGCGCGTGAACAACCCGGAACCGTGAGTGCGCGGGAGAACGCCCACTTCGCAATCGATATTACGGATTTCGTCGAAGGCACGGCCATCGGGGCGGCGGCGCTTCTGGAGCATCTCGTCGCGGAAGATCCGTTCCTTCAAACGATCGAAGAGGTCGGCGGCCTCGCGCTTGGCGGCGGCCAACTGATCGGCATCAGTAATGCCTTCGGTGATGGCTGCCACGGCGCGGACTTTCTGTTCGTGAACGCGCTTATAGCTTTCGAGCTTGGGATACTTCTTGGTATCGAGTGCGTCGGTGAGGTCGGTGCGGACCAGGGCTTCGATGCGGTCGAACATCTCCTGGTTAATGGAGGGAGTAGTGAACTCGCGCTTGGGCTTGCCGGCCTTGGTGGCGAGTTCCTCGATGCCGTCGATCAGTTTCTTACAGGATTCGTGGCCGAACTCGATGGCCCGAACAACATCTTCTTCGCTGACACCCTTGGCGCCGGATTCGACCATGACGATCCCCGTACGGGTTCCGGCAACGACGATGGACAGCGTAGCTTCGCGCTCTTCGTCATACGTGGGATTGGCGATCATGCGGTCGCCGAGAAGGGCAACGCGGCAGCCGGCCAGGAGGTGATGGAACGGAATGTCGGAAATGGCGAGCGCCGCGGCGGTGCCAACCATGGCGAGGGGCGCCGGATCGTTCTTGGGATCGGCCGACAAAACCATGGCGATCACCTGCGTTTCGCAGGAAAAACCTTCTGGGAACAGGGGGCGGATGGGCCGGTCGATCAGACGGCTGGTGAGAATTTCCTTTTCGGAGGGGCGGCCTTCCCGCTTGATGAATCCGCCAGGGAACTTGCCGGCCGCGTAGGTGTATTCGCGGTAGTCGACGGTGAGGGGGAAAAAACTTGCGCCGGGCTTCGGCTCTTCGTTGGCGCATGCGGTGACGAGCACAACAGACTCGCCCATGCGAACAATAACTGATCCGTTGGCTTGCTTGGCAAGCTTTCCGGTTTCCAATGTGATTTGCCGGCCGTTCAAATCGACCGTAACGGTATGTACCATGTCAATCTCCTTTAATCGCAAGCGATCAAGGGAGACAGCGGAGTATAGGTGACAGGCTTGGGAGTGCGGAGGTTGGGACGGCGCTTAGCGGCGGATACCCAGTTGCTCGATCAACGTCTTGTACCGCTCCGGGCTGCGGCTTTTCAGGTAATCCAAAAGGCGACGCCGCCGGGCGACCATGAGCAGGAGGCCACGACGGGAGTGATGGTCTTTCTTGTTGACCTTGAAATGTTCCGTCAATTGCACAATCCGGTGGCTGAGGAGCGCCACCTGCACTTCTGGCGACCCGGAGTCACTCTTGTGCGTCTTGAACTTCGAAATTACCTGCTGCTTAACCTCTGCCGCCAGTGCCATTCTGAACTACAAACTCCTCGTCTTCCTTTAATCTCGATTATCTTTACTCAGCCAGCATAACACACGGCAATTGGCAAGTGGAATGCCTTGTGGGTGGTATTCCGAGCAGAGTGACGAAAAAGACTGCTGTCGGGGAGGCTTGAGTTCGGGCGTAGAGGCCTGCTATTGGTCAGATCGGTTGAAAGTGTTCAATGCTGTTTGTTGTGGGGCCAACCGAGTGGCCAGCGGCGGGTGCCGGAGAACCGTTCTTTCTGTTGTCAGGAGTCCACGACAATGGATTTCCTTGGAGGGATGGCGAGATGTTTTGGGATGTGCTCCTGGCGATTGGCGACAACGGGCATCGCAGGCTATAAGCCATTACGTACCGTGTGCTTCCAGGCTTGGAACTCGATTGACACAGGGCCCTTATGCCTACGGTCTATGCCTACGGTCGCCCTCTGTTTCGAGTTCAGGGAGGATACGCGACTGCTTTTTCGACGATCAAAAACAGGTCCGGGCAGATCGTGATTAGCGAGGGGACGGGAAAAGATTCCGAACAAGAGGCATGGCGCGGATGGGGGGGATCCGATGATCTCGACGTACATGCAGTTGGCGGTCCAAGCGTTTTGGCAAGCCAGCGATCGAGCTGGTGGGCCAGTTGGGCCAGCCGCCTTTTCTATTACTTAGGTTGCTAATGGGACATGCCGAAGAGACCAGGACCCCGACAATTTTGGTCGCAATTTAAAACGCTGAGGCCATAGGGGGTTGCAAGGTGGAAGGAGTCCTGGTAAGCTGAATCCAGGACCGAAAAGGTCTGGAATGCTCAAGCTTACCAAAAAATCCGATTACGGTTTGATCGCCCTGCGGCATTTGGCTGCGGAACCCGGACCGGCGGCGGCGACGGCGAAGGAAATCGCCGAGACCTACCGGATGCCGGTGCCTTTGCTGTCCAAGGTGTTGCAGCGGCTGGCCAAAGACGGTTTTCTGGTCTCCGAGCCCGGAGCCACGGGTGGCTATCGCCTGGCGCGGGACCCACGGTTAATGTCGACGCTGGAAGTGATCCGCTCGATTGATGGACCGGTGCTTCTGGCCGCTTGTTTCCATTCCGGAGGCGATTGCGAGCAGGACGAAACCTGCACGGTGAAAGAACCGCTCCGGAAGGTACACGAAGGAATCCTGAGGCTGCTGGCGAGCATCTCCATTTGGGACCTGGCCACCGGGGAAATTCCAGATTTTCCACAACGGCCGATTTGGCCTATTCGCGCTGCCGTCGGACGCAGCGCCCTGAACCCGTAGCGAGGATAGAGGACGCACATGAAACTGCCCATCTACATGGATAATCACGCCACCACCCCCATGGATCCGCGGGTGCTGGACGCCATGCTGCCGTTTTTCACCAACGAATTTGGAAACGCCGCCAGCCGCAACCACGCGTTTGGTTGGACCGCGGAAGAGGCCGTCGAAAAGGCCCGGAAACAGATCGCGGATCTCATTGGCGCCAATTCGAAGGAAATCGTCTTCACCTCGGGCGCCACGGAGTCGAACAACCTGGCCATTAAGGGCGTCGCCGAGATGTATGCCGAACGCGGCAACCACATCATCACGGCAGCCACCGAGCACAAGGCGGTTCTCGACACCACCAAGAAGTTGGAAAAAGCGGGCTATCGAATCACCTATCTGCCTGTCCAGCAAAATGGCCTAGTGGATCTCGACATGTTACGCGAGGCCATCACCGACAAGACGATTCTCGTGAGCATTATGTACGCCAACAATGAGATTGGCGTCATCCAGCCGATCGCCGAAATCGGGAAGATCTGCAAGGAGCGCGGCGTTCTCTTCCACACCGACGGAACGCAGGCGGTGGGCAAGGTGCCGGTGAATGTGATCGCCGACAATGTCGACCTGATGTCAATTACGGCGCACAAGATGTACGGACCGAAGGGAATTGGCGCGTTGTACGTCCGGCGCAAGTCGCCGCGGGTGCAGTTGACGGCGCAGATGGACGGCGGCGGACACGAGCGCGGCATGCGTTCGGGAACCTTGAACGTGCCGGGCATCGTGGGCTTGGGCAAAGCCTGCGAACTCTGCAAGCAGGAAATGGCGGAAGAGTCGCGGCGGATGTCGTATCTTCGCGACAAGCTGAAGGACCGGCTCCTGGCCGAGTTGGACGAGACTTTCATCAACGGTACGATGGAAAGCCGCCTGCCGAACAATTTGAACATCAGCTTCGCCTACGTCGAGGGCGAATCGCTGCTGATGGGCATCAACGATGTGGCGGTGTCGAGCGGTTCGGCCTGCACGTCTGCCACGTTGGAGCCGAGCTACGTGCTGAAGGCTCTGGGTGCCGGTGACGATATTGCTCATTCGTCGATCCGCTTCGGTCTGGGCCGTTTCAATACGGAAGAGGAAGTGGATTACGTCGCACAGAAGGTCATTTCGGTCGTGAAGAAATTGCGGGAGTTGTCGCCGCTGTACGAGATGGTCAAGGAAGGGATCGATTTGAGCAAAGTGCAGTGGACTGCGCACTAGCTCTAACAGCTTCTTCAGGAGAGATATCACATGGCTTATTCCGATAAGGTTCTGGATCACTACAACCACCCACGGAACGTGGGTTCGCTTGACAAGGCGTCGCCCCAAGTGGGCACGGGCATTGTCGGGGCCCCGGAATGCGGGGACGTGATGAAGTTGCAGGTCCAGGTGAATGAAGTGACCGGCGTGATTGAAGACGCCAAGTTCAAGACGTTCGGCTGCGGCTCCGCGATTGCATCGTCTTCGCTCGCCACGGAGTGGTTGAAAGGGAAGACCGTGGATGAAGCTTTGCATATCAAGAACACCGACATCGTGAACGAGTTGAGTTTGCCGCCGGTGAAGATCCACTGTTCCGTGCTCGCCGAGGATGCGATCAAGGCTGCTATCTCCGACTACAAGGCGAAGCAGACGACGCGGCCGGCGATGGCGGAAATAGCGGGGAAAGCGTAAGGTAGACCGTCATGCCAACTCTCGAAGTCGTCAACCAGACGAAAGCGGAAATCCAGGTCACTCCCAAGGCGATTGCCAAGATCAAGGCGGCATTTGCGCGCGAGGGGGTTTCGGGTGGCGGTCTGCGTCTGGGCGTATTGGGCGGCGGCTGCTCGGGCCTGAGCTACCAGTTCAAGTTCGACAAGAGTCCGCGCCCTACCGACCACGTGTTCGAGTTTGATGGCGTGCAGGTGTTCGTGGACCCTAAGAGCATGCTTTTCCTCGGTGGAATGACGCTCGACTATAAAGAGTCGCTGTTGCAGTCCGGATTTGCTTTTGAGAATCCGCACGCTCAGAAGTCGTGCGGTTGCGGAACGTCGTTTTCCGCCTAATTGCCGTGGATTACTTTCAGATCTTCGAGATCACGCCGCAACTCTCTTTGAACGCCGCTGACCTGCAGCGGCGTTTTTATTCGTTGAGCCGAAAGTATCATCCTGACCTGAACCCGGAGGGGCTGGAGAAGAGCGCGCTGCTCAACGATGCGTTCCGGACGCTGCGCGACCCGGTGGCGCGCGCCGAATACGTGGTGGAGAAGAATGGCCTGGAGTTGAATACCAGGGACGTGCCTCCGGAACTGCTGGAAGAGGTTTTTGAGTTCAACATGGCGCTGGAGGAATCGGATCAGGCGCAGCTCGCTGAATTCTCGAAGCGCTTTCACGCTATGTTGCGCGAGATTGATTCCGAGTTGGACACAGAATTCCTGGCGTGGGATCAAGCGCAGTCGCAGGACGTGCTGACCCGGGTCCGCAGCCTGCTGAACCGGCGGAAGTATATCGCCAATCTCGTTCGTACGATCAATCAGGCATTGAATGGGCACCTTTCAAATTGACTTTGGCGGCGCCACGCGGCGCATTGTCGGGATCGACCTGGGCACGACGAATTCCTTGATCGCCTATATGAGTCGGGCCGTGCCACAGGTGATTCCGGGAGCTGATGGCGACGCCCTGGTTCCGAGCGTCGTTTCACTCACTACTTCGGGTGAAGTGGTTGTAGGCAACGCCGCTCGCGAAGCGCTGGTCACGAACCCGGATCGCACCATTTACTCCGTCAAGCGGCTGATGGGACGCGGCGTGGAGGATGTGGGTGACGAGGTCAAACTCTTCCCCTTCCGAATCTCGTCGGATCGGGGCGAGGTTATCCGCCTCCAACTCGGGGACCGGTCTTTTACGCCTCCCGAGATCTCGGCGTTGGTCTTGCGGCAGCTTAAACAGAATGCCGAAGCGGCGTTGGGTGAGGAGATCACCGAAGCGGTAATCACGGTCCCGGCGTACTTTAACGACGCGCAGCGGCAGGCGACGAAAGATGCCGGCCGGATTGCCGGCCTTGACGTGTTGCGGCTGGTGAACGAGCCGACGGCCGCGGCGCTTGCCTACGGACTGGACAAGCGGAAAGAAGGCATTGTCGCCGTGTATGACCTCGGCGGGGGAACCTTCGACATTTCAATCCTGCGTTTGCACGACGGGATCTTCGAGGTGCTCGCCACGCATGGGGACACGCACCTGGGCGGTGACGACATCGACAATCTGCTGTTGCGCATCGCTTTGGAGGATGTCGCTTCGGAGTGGGGCGAGGATCTGTCGGAGAACAACGAAGCGATTCAACGCCTGCGGCGCGCGGTGATTGACGCCAAGCACCAGTTGTCGACGTTGCCGTCGGCGCATATTGAACTGGAGTTTCTCGGGCGGCGGTACCGGCGCGAGTTGACGCGGGAGTTGTTTGACCGTCTCATCACGCCTATCGTCGACAAGACGCTGCAGCCCTGCCGGTTGGCGATGGCCGACGCGGGTGTGACGCCGGAGCAGATCGACGAAGTAGTCTTAGTAGGCGGCTCGACGCGGATTCCGCTGGTCAGGTTGGCCGTGGAGCGCTTGTTCCGGGCGCGGCCGCATACAGAATTGGATCCCGACAAAGTGGTGGCTCTCGGCGCGGCAGTCCAGGCGGGCATTCTGTCCGGAGTGGTTGAAGATCAATTGCTCCTGGACGTAACGCCGCTATCGCTGGGCATTGAGACGATGGGTGGGCTGGTAACCAAGGTCATCCACCGCAACTCGACGATTCCGGCTTCGGCCACCGAGCAGTTCACCACGGCCGTGGACGGGCAAACCAACGTGCTGATCCACGTGTTGCAGGGCGAACGGGAACTGGTGAAAGATTGCCGGTCGCTGGCGCGGTTCGACCTGAAAGGGATCGATCCGATGCCTGCCGGCTTTGCCCGAATCGAAGTCCGTTTTCTGATTGACGCCAATGGGATTCTGAATGTTGCCGCGCGGGACTTGCGGACGGGTAAAGAACAGTCGGTGGAAGTGAAGCCGTCGTATGGTTTGACGGACGACCAGGTGGAATCGATGATTCTCGAGTCGATCGAAAAGGCCGAGGACGACTTCCACCAAAGGCAGGTGAGGGAAGCGCGCGTGGAGGCGGATACGATTCTCGCGGCGGTGGAAAAGGCGCGGCAGAACGACGCTTACTTCGCCTTGCCGGATGAGGAGCGCGAGGCCATTCAACGGGCACTGAATGAACTGATGGTGGTCTACCATGCCGACGATCATCTGTTGATCCGGAGTAAGATCGACCATCTGAACCAGGCCACGATGAACCTGGCTGAGACGATGATGAATACTGCCGTCGGCAATGCGTTGAGGGGGACGAAGATCTGACATGGCGTTCAAGCTAACGTGGGACACCGCGGAAGATATCGGGATCGAATTGTACGAACAATACCCGGACACCGATCCGCTCACCGTGCGGTTTACCGACCTGCATCAGTGGGTAGTGGGGCTGGAGAACTTCGACGACGACCCGGCCAAATCCAACGAAGGCAAGTTGGAAGCGATCCAGATGGCTTGGTACGAAGAGTGGAAAGATAACCAGTAGTAGGCCGTTGCGTGATATAGTTCCAGCAAACCCTTAGAGGGGGGATGCCATGAGAATGCCAGTTGCCTTTCTGGCTTCGTTTTTGTCCCTATTGCCCGCCGCGGATTCAACTCCGAGCGAGCAAATCTACCAGGCAATTCGAAATGACGACGCCCCGGCAGTGGTGCGTCTGCTGAACTCGGGAATCGCCGTCAACAGCAAGGACAGCCGTGGAACGACGCCGCTGATGTACGCGGCGGCCGTGGGTAGCGAGCCGATGATGCGACGGCTGATTAAAGCCGGCGCGGATGTCAACGCGAAGAACAACTTTGAAGCGATGGCGTTGCACTGGTGTGCCGGCAGCCCAGCCAAAGTCCGTCTACTGGTGGAGCACAGTGCGGATGTCAACGCGCGGTCGAAGATGGGCCACACGCCTCTTGGATTGGCGGCGCGGCACGCCGGCAACGCCGAAGCGGTGAGGCTGCTATTGGCAAAGGGCGCGTCCGTTTCCGGCGCGGTGGACAATCTGGGGCTTACGCCTCTGATCGGCGCAGCCCAAGCCAACGACACGGAGATGATGAAACTCCTTCTTGAGAAGGGGGAAGTGGCTGATGCCGCCGACAAGTCCGGGTCTACCGCGCTGATGTGGGCTGCCGGCTTCGGCAACGTCGAAATGGTGAAGGTGCTACTCGGCAAGGGAGCGCGTGTAAATGCGCAGTCTGCGCCTTCGTTTGGGCCTGGGGTGAAGAATGGTCCGATCGCCATCGGGAGTCTGACTCCGCTGATCCTAGCGGCCTCGGGATCGAGCGTCGAGACGGTACGCCTGCTGCTGGAGGCGGGCGCGGAGGTGAATGCCAGGGACGTGCGGGGCATGACGCCGCTGATGCTGGCCGTGGCGACCGATCATCCGAACGCGAAGATTCTGGAAATGCTCTTGGCGCGTAAGCCCGACACAGGGGTGAAGTCGAAGGCGGGCGAAACGGCGCAAGACTGGGCGGCGAAGTTCCGCGACCCAGGCGTACTGGCCTTCGTCAAAGCGCCTCTGCCGGAGTTGCGCGCCGTATCTCGGACGACAGGCGGAGATACGAAAGCGGCCGTGCAGAAGGCGGTCGCACTGATGCAACGGGCGGCTGAGACCAACTTCCGCGAAGGCGGCTGCATTAGCTGCCACGCCGGCAACATGGCGACTGTGGCGGTGGCGGCCGCGCGCCGCAAGGGCGTGCATGTGAATGAGGTGCAAGCCGCGGAGACACTGCGCGGAACGAAGTTGCAGTTCACCGCCTTTGCCGAAGGGCTGCTGGAGCGCTTCGATCCGCCGGCGCCGGAGATCCTGTCGCACGCGCTGTTTGCGCTGGCGATGGAAAACCAACCGGCCGACCGCGTAATCGACGCGATGGTGCAGAACCTGGCCTCGCAGCAGCTCAGCGATGGTTCCTGGGGCGCCGGTGGCATTCTGCGTCCACCTACCAATGATGGTCCTTTCTCGATGGCGGCGATGGCAATCCGGGTGTTGCGGGAGTATGCGCCGCCGGGGCGCCGTGCGGCGATCAATGAGCAGATCGCGCGCGCGGCACGGCTGCTGGCGGTCTCGAAGCCTACCACTACCGAGGACTGCGTGATGCAGTTACTGGGGTTGACCTGGGCGCGTTCGAATGAGGTGAAGCCGGATAAGCTCATCCGCAACGTGCTGGCGCTTCAACGCGAGAATGGCGGCTGGGCGCAGACGCCATACCTGCAACCCGACGCTTACGCTACCGGCACGGCGCTGATTGCCCTCCACGAAGCGGGCGTAGCCAGTACGTCACCGGCTTACCAGAAAGGTGTGCGGTTCCTGCTCGAGACGCAGGCGGAGGATGGTTCGTGGTTT
>JAEUQD010000430.1 GCA_016789925.1 Bryobacterales bacterium
GACATGGCGATCAAAAAGACGATCCTCGTGAAGGAAGGAATCGGCGCCACGCTGAGCTTCGAGTTCCTGAACTTCTTCAACCACTTCAATCCGGCAGATCCGGGATTGAATGTGTTCTCGCCGACGAGTTGGGGCGTGGTCGGTGGACAGGCGATCGAGCCGAGGCGGGTGAACCTCGGTCTGCGCGTGTTCTTTTGAGGAACTCTCAACGCGACGCTGAGTTCTCAAGCATTTAGGCGGCGGGCCGTTCGTCGAGCGGGACGAGTGTGTAGCCACGCTGCGCGGCCTGGCGATGGAGGCGTGCTTCGAGACGCTGTTCGCGAAGGGCGTCTCGCTTAGCCCACAACGAGGCATCGTATTCGGTCTGGTTCTTAAACTCACCAAGAGCAATTCGCCCTGGCGGTGATGAAAATGCCTTCGATCCTTTTCGCCCTGCTGTTGACCTTCCTGTCGGTCACGGCCCACTACGGCATCTACATCTACATTGGTTTGCTGGTGAGATAATGGGCCTCGCAGGTGGCATTGGCGCGGCGCTGCTGACCTTCGGAATCGGCTCGGTTATCTCGGTCTTTGTTTCCGCGAAATACATTGACGCTTGGTGGTAGACACATTTCGGCTAGTTACTTCATGGCGCTGGAGAGTCTTGGACATGCATCACATACGACAGAACATCTTTATAGCGTTTTCCTGGAGTTTGCTCATTCTGGCTGCCTATCCGCAAGCCTCCCAGCCCAGTCCACTCGAAGCCGAAGTTCGCAAGCGGGCAGCCGCCGTGGAACAGAAGGTGATCGCGTGGCGAAGGGACATCCACCAGCATCCCGAGCTCGGCGATCAGGAGAAGCGGACGTCAGGCCTCGTAGCCGATCACTTACGCAGCCTCAAGATGGACGTTCGCACTGGTGTCGCACGGACCGGCGTGGTGGGCATAATGAAGGGCGGCCAGCCGGGACCGACCGTCGTGCTACGCGCCGACATGGATGCCCTTCCGGTAACCGAACCGGCGGGCCTGCCCTTCGCATCGAAGGCGAAGGGTACGTTTGAAGGGCAGCAGGTCGATCTGATGCACGCCTGTGGGCACGATGCGCACACAGCGATGCTGATGGGCGTAGCCGAAGTGCTTGCGGGTATACGCGAACAATTGCCTGGAATCGTGATGTTCCTGTTCCAGCCGGCGGAGGAGGGATCGAGCCTGTACCCGGCAAGGACGGGAAAGGCCTGGGGCGCAAAGCTGATGCTTGAAGAAGGAGTGTTCAAACAGACGAAGCCCGATGCGGTTTTCGCAGTACATGTCATGCCGGGTCCTTCCGGGCAGATTTCGTACAAGACCGGCGCAGTCGCCGCGAGCAGCGACGAGTTGGCAATCCGTGTGACGGGTAAGCAGGGGCACGGTGGGATGCCCTGGAACACCATCGACCCGGTCACGACGTCGGCAACGATCATCTCGGGGTTGCAAATGATCGTCAGCAGGAGAGCCGACTTGACCAGATCGCCGGCAGTTATCACGATCGGCACCATCCACGGTGGCACGCGAGCAAACATCGTTCCGGACTTCGTCGAGATGGCCGGGACGGTGCGTACTTACGACGAGGCCATCCGCGAGCAGATCCGGCGCGAGATTCAAATTACAGCGCAGAAGATCGCCGAAAGTGCGGGCGCTAAGGCGGAGGTGACGGTTACGAAGATGTACGAGACAACCGTCAACGACGAAGCACTGACGGTGCGCATGCTGCCGGTGGTCGAGCGCGCCGCGGACGGACGAGTCGCCCGAGCATTGCTATCGGGAGCATCGGAGGATTTCTCCTTCTTCGCTCAACAAGCTCCGGGAGTGTATCTGTTTCTGGGAATCACCCCACGCGATCAGGACCCCGCGAGAGCCGCACCCAACCACAGCCCGCAGTTCTTTGTCGACGAGAGCGCACTCGTGGTGGGCACTCGGACGCTGGCGTCCTTGGCAGTGAATTTCCTTGCGACCGGAGGCGGCGCAAGGTAGCCAAAATCGAGGGCAATTGCTTTGAACCTGAAGCACAATCGTTTGGTGTTCAATCGAACAAGCCCGTATACCCGGGCTGCCGAACGGAGAAAGAAATTTCGAAAACGGACAAGACGCACCTCCAGAAAATCGGTCGGCTGCTTCCGAGCGGCAAGGAATTAGCCACGATCGAACAAGAAGCCGCCACTGGTAAGGAGCGGGAAATCATGCGGCGGGAGTGGTTCCAAGGGTTCGCAGTCTCGCAGAATAAGCGATACATCGTCTCTGCTGGAATGGATCGGGCGACGAATTCCAGAACTGTCTTGTTGATTTCGGTAGCGTCAGGAGAAGTGCGCGAAGTTCTGCGCGTGGCGTCGGATCTCATGTCTTCCGAGGTCTGGGAAGTCCTTTTGGAAGGAACGCCGCGGAATCTTAATTTCCGGCTACCGAGGGCGACTCTTACGTACCGCTTGCAGCCGGGCGGTAGCACCATCGCCTGGGCCCATGTGACCACTGACGTTTCGGGGACGGTGCGATGACTTCAGGGCGCTCGACGAGAGAGTCCTTCCGCGGGCTTCACTGATCACCTTGTCGCGCTGTGCCACTTGCTGGGATTCCGTTTCGCGCCACGCACCCGTGATCTGGCCGACAAACGCCTCTATGTTCCGGGGAAAGCGGCGCAATGGCCCGCCCTCAGTGCACTGATCGGCGCCTCCATCTACAACAAACTCATCGAGGAGCAGTTCGCCGAGGCCCTACGTTTGGCCGCTTCGATCCAGCAGGGAACGGTGACGGCATCGCTGATTCTGCGGAAAATGGGAGCTTACCCCCGGCAAAACAGCCTTGCTATGGCCCTGCGCGAAATCGGCAGGATCGAGCGCACGCTGTTCACACTGGCCTGGTTGCAAGATCCCGCCCTCCGGCGTCGCGTCACGGCGGGCCTCAACAAGGGGGAAGCCAGAAACTTTTTGCCAGGGCTGTGTTCTTCAACCGGCTGGGCGAAGTCCGCGACCATTCCTTCGAGAATCAACAGTATCTCTCCAGCGGTCTCGACCTGGTGGTCGCCGCGATCACGATGTGGACACGATCTACCTGGAACGCGCCGTCACGCTGCTTGGAAAATCTCAGGCCGTCGATACGGGCTTGCTC
>JAEUQD010000461.1 GCA_016789925.1 Bryobacterales bacterium
GCTGAACGTGATCGAAGTTCAGATTCCGCCCCTACGCGAACGCCGCGAAGATATTCCCCTGTTGGCGCGCCATTTCGTGGACAGGCTCGCGCGGGAGATCGGTAAAGAGGTCAACGGTCTGACTGAAGGCGCGATGAAAGCACTGCTCGACCATAACTGGCCGGGCAATGTCCGAGAGTTGGAGAACGCCATCGAGCGGGCGATCGTGACGTCGCGAACCGGAACGATCACCGAGGACGACTTGATGTTTCTTGCGGGCAATGGAGGAGTGAAGGCCACGCAGTTGCCTGACGTACCCCTGGCCGACCTCGAGAAACTGGCCATCGAAGCCGTGCTGCGCCGCACCTCCGGGAACGTGAAGGAAGCGGCGCAGCGGTTAGGGATCGATCGTTCGACCCTCTACGAGAAGATCAAGAAGTACGAACTCGCCCGCTAGCTATCCAGCATCATCTGGCCGCAGACGGCTTCCCAGTCCGCGGCGGGGAATGCGTCGGCCAGGTCGTCCACCAGGACTCCACCGTCGGCCAGCGCCGGTCCAGCCTGCTCTGAGCCAGCGAGAATCTGGAGCCGTTCCAACTCGCTACGGAACCACGCCGACACTTCCGCGCCACGCAGCAGGTGACGCGTGTCAAAGGGCCGGTCCGGCCATACTTTCAGCGTCCACGGTTCGGTCGCCGACGCTTCCACCACCGTGCCGTCGACCGGGGAAAGAACTCGCACTTTGTTCCGGTTCCGCGTCACCTCCCAGGCCGGACTATTCGTCTTTAGCGCAGTCCCCGGCGTGGGCAGTTCCACCCTGTCCGGACGGCCCGTCAGCCGGCGGCCCAGGTCGTCCAGCCCGATCAGCACGGTGCCGTCTTCCTGCGGCTTCACCCACGTGTGCCCGCGATGATAGAAGCGGTCGTAGTCGATATTGATCCCGGCCAGTTCCTCACCGCCGGCCGGCGCTCCCGTTCGCTCTGTCAGCGTCGCGTGCATCACACATTCGCGGCAGTCGAAGCCCAGCGGGCAAACGCGGCCCGGCAGTTCACCGGTGAAGGTATGCCGGCAGCGGCGCGCGGCAGCGGGCAGTTCCTCGAAATCTTCACGCCAAAGGATTTGCAAAGCCCGGTCACCCTTCAGGTCGCGGGCGGCGCGTGTGAGCGCATAGACCAAAGTTGAGACGGCCACGAGGATGGCGGTAAAAAAGACACCCAGGAAAATCAAGTGGCCGGGCGTCCATTCAAATCCGTAAACCCAGGGAAGCATCGCAGTATCCTTTCGCGCAAATTCAGGACAGATCCCGCTCCTGCGGGAACAGGTTCAGGTATCGAAACGAAAACGAAAAAACCAGGACGCCGTAGGCTACGACGGCCAGGAATGTCGCCACCTCCTGCCAGCTCGGTACGTATGTAAGAAGGCGGTCAAAGGGCAGGGTCGGCAGCGCCAGCGTCTGGATTGTGAGCACAAACCGGTTCAACGTCACTCCCGCGCAAGCCAGCGCGGCGGCCCCGATGAGAACGGCACGTTTGGCGCGCCACCGGGCGCTCCAGAGCAGGAACCCGGGGACGAGACCAAGCAACACGATTTCGGCCATCAGCATCCAGGTGCCGAAAGGTTGTGTCTCATAGAAGCGGTGGGCCGGAAAGCCCCTGCCCGGCGCGGTGGAGTTAATCCAGATGATCGTGTCGACACTCTTCAGAGCAACGTAGATGAGTAGCATGATGCCTGAAATGCGGGCCAGCGTGTCGTAAACGTTGGCCGAAACCAGGCGCTTGCCGCTCAGCTTCTCGGCGGTCCAGGTAGTGAGTGCGATAAATGCCGGACCCACGGCCGCGGCCGAAAGCACAAACAGGAAGAAGGTGGAAGGCCAGATCGCCAGGCCTTCACGGAATGCGAAAGGTCGCCCGCGCAACACGCCGTAGAGGCCGCCCAGCGAACCCTGGTGAAAGAACGACAGGCAGGTGCCCAACAGTGCGAAAACCACCATCACCTTGTGTAGTTGGAACTCAAACACCGCGTAGGACGGGATGCGCCGCAGTTGACGGTTCTTCAACAGCACGGGAACGTATTCAATCAGCAGCACAGTGAGGTAAAGCGTGATACAGAACGTCACTTCGGTGAGCATCGAGTGGACGTTCGGGTGCCAGAATGTGAACCACGCGCGCAACGGTTGGCCCACATCGACCGCGAGCACAACGACAGCGCCGCTGTAGCAGACCAGGCCGATCACGACCGCGCTGTTAATGACGGCCTTGAGTTCCTGGAAGCGCATGACGTACAGCAAAAAGCCGGTGAAGAAAGCGCCCGCGCCCAACGCGATCACCGTGAGATCCAGGAAGATCCAAAGTCCGAAAGCGAAGCGGTTGTCCATGTTGGTATGGAAGAGCCCCTCCGCCAGACACAGGTACGCCGCGTAGGCGCCGAAGCAGAACAGTAGAACCCAGGGCGTAATCCAGGCCAGAAACTGAGGCAGCGAACAGCGGCGCACGCCCCGGTTGATCCACGCCCGGTCGGCACGGGCCAGCAAGGGAAAGTTGATTGCGGGTGTCATGACTTCTCCTGGGTGAGGCTGCGGCGCAGAGACTCCTGCGCGGTGGTATAGAAAACCTTGCTGCCCGTGTGCAGCGAGGCGAGCAATTGGAACGTGTTGGGCTGAGCGGCGGCTTTGGCGACCGCGGAATCACGATCGTTCAGGTCGCCAAACTGGATCGCGCGCGCGCCACAGGCTTCGACACAGGCGGGCTGGTAGTCTGCCGGCGCCAGTTCCCGTTTGCCTGCGGCGGCAGCCTTCTCTTTCGCGGCGTGCCACCGCCCGGCACAGAAAGTGCATTTCTCCACCGTGCCGCGCATCCGCGGCGCCACGGCTGGATTCAGCATCTTCTCCATGCCCGCGGGCCATTGCGGATCGTGCCAGTTGAACACGCGGGTGTGATAAGGACAAGCCGCGACGCAGTAGCGGCAGCCGAGGCAGCGCTGGGCGATTTGGGCGACCACTCCAGTCGCGGGGTCCAACTCTACGGCATTCTGTGGACACACTGAGGCGCAGGGCGTCTCATGGTCGCACTGCTGGCACATCACCGGCACAAACGCCACCCGGCCCTGATTGGCCACCCGCTCAATCCGGACCCAGGCCAGCGCCGTACGTTCGGTGGCGCTCGGCTCGGGTGGAGGGATGTTGTTCTCCACCGCGCACGCAATCATGCAGGCTCCGCATCCGGTGCACCGGTCCAGGTCGATCGCCATCGCGTAGCGGGCTGCTTGGTCGGGTTTGCCGTTTCTCAACATAGTTCACCTCGTTCAGGACAGGCGCGCCCCGGGCGCTTTTCGCAGATCCGATTCCTGCCAGAGTTTGGCCAGCAGGGGCGACGCGGCGGAAGGCCGCCAGCCGGGCACTTTCATTCGCGGAGCCGTGATGGTCTCCAGCAACCCGGCCAGCGTCGTACCCTCCGGGAGCAGCCGCGCGGGCTGCGGAACCTTGCCCTGCCAATCCCCCTGCCAGCCGGCGCCGCCTTCCAACGCCTGCCAGAATTCGTCGCTCTTCTCGATTGCGGCCGGTTCCGCTTCGCCCGGTTTCGTCAGTCTGCCCTGCTTCGCTGCCAGGATCGCGGCGGCGCGTTCGGCTAATACGCTCGCCGACGTCGCTTCGTGTCCGGCCAGCTGAGCAATCAGCGACAATGGCTCCACCGCATTGGCCGGCGCCGCCATGAGCGCTCTTGAAATCTGGAACCGGGCCTCGCAACTGTCGGGGGCGGGCGGCGCGTCTTGCACCGTTTCCAGGAACACCGGCGTGGGCAGCGCAATCGCCGCAAACCGCGCAGCGGCGGAACTGCTCCACGACGCGGTGATCACCAGTGCTTCGCGCGCCAGCTTTCGTTGCACCAGCGGCCACGGGAGCGTCGAGCCGGGAACCGGTTCGTCCACCAGCAACGTGTGTACGCTTCCATCGGGAACCTCCGCCAGCGAATGCGCCGCGGCGAGTTTCCACCCATCTGGGATCGGCGCTTCAGCGCGCGGCCGGTACGTGCTGTCCAGCAGCACGTTCACCATCGCCGCCAGAGTCCGGATGGCCGGCGCGACGGGACCATTGGCGGGGTCGCCATCGGCCACGACCGCGGCTGGCCCGTTCTTTACCAGTGTTTCGGCAATGTGACGCGCCAGCGGGTGGCACACAGCGAGCCCCAGAATCTCTTCGCGGACCCGCGGGAAATCCGCGCACTTTCGCGCAGCCGGAGCTTCGGCATGCTCTTCCAGGATGTAGCGCGCGATGGCGGTCAGTAGCCGGGCATCCGAGCCTTTCGGATAGAACTCGTCGGCCAACTCCGCGGTGCGTGAGCCGGCCACGTCGATCTGAATCAGGTGGAAGCCGCGCGGGCCGCCATCGACCAGCCGCGGCGCAGCCCAACCATCGAGAACCGGCGTGCTCACCGAAAGCAGGGTCTTGGTGCGAGCCAAGTCCAGAGCCAGCGGAACCGGACGGTCGAGCAGCCCGGACAAGGCCGCGGCCGTGCTGCCTTCCACGGACGGCGACTCGATGTAGAGACTGTTGGGAAGCTGGTGGAGATAGTGGCGCAGAGCGAAGGAAGCCGTCCGGCCCGGGGCCAGGTCGAGCACCGCGATCCCTCGATCCAAGCGCTGTTTGACCTTTTCGGTGACTTCCTCGCGCGACCGCGCGCCGGACAACGTCCGTAGGCGCTGCGGATGGACGGCCAGGTGATGCGCGGCGAAGCCCGCCGGACACAGCGGTCCGGCCGCGGGCCACAAACCTACCGGCACTCCCGCCGCGCACCGCGCGCGCACCGCGCAAGCCGCGGGGCACAGCGTGCAGCGTGTCGTCGTCTCCGTCACCGGGCCACGCGGCACTTTCGGAATCCACGACCAGTTCTGCGTCCACATGGCCGCGTCGCCCAGCAGCCGCCACGGTACCGGCGTGAACAGGAACCCCGCGGCGGCGCCGCCCGCCAGTTTCAACATGTCGCGTCTCAATGCGGTCATCGTAGTTGTCCTTTCACCGGTGGCAGTCCGCGCAACTG
>JAEUQD010000465.1 GCA_016789925.1 Bryobacterales bacterium
GCGCAGGGTCGTGCCGTCGAAGCGGCAGCGAATGACGCTGGCCAGCGACGGCAGGGCCTTGCCATCGCGGACGGGGTTGGCGTAGACGGGCAGGAGGATGTCGCCGTTGGGCAGGTCGTGGCGGCCGACGCTGCCGGCGCCACTGGAGACAAGGTTGGAGCCGGCGGGGACGTCGAGGGTTTTCCAAGGGGTCCAGGAGCGGGTGGCGGGATCGTAGGTCGAGTACGCGGTGCTGCGCGGGTTCTTGCCGGCGACAACGCGGTTATCGAGGTAGCGGACAGTGTGGCCGATGCCGAGGATCTTCCGGGAGGGGGCGTGCCACCGGGGCCAGAAGTCGGAGACGACGATTTCGCCGCCATCGGGATAGGGTCGCCGGCCGAGGGTTTCGTGCATCCGGGGTTCGCTCCAGGTCTTGCCCAAGTCGTCGGAGCGCATGTCGTGGAGGGCGTAGAAGACATCGCTGCCCTGCATGAGCATTTTGGACATGGTCATGACAACGATGGGGTGGCGGGGATTGCCTGCGAATCCGGGCGGAATGACGCCGGCGCGGGCGTGGACCCAGCAGTGAATGCCATCGTAGCCTTTGCGGGCCGTGGTGAGTTCGATGTCGAAGTCGACGGCGAAAACCGTGGAAGCGAGGAGAACCGCAAGCGCAGCCGGTCGCAGCATATTTTCCCTAGGGTACCCGGTCTGGTAGTGTGGAGGACTTATGTACGAGAAGATTTTCGATCTGACGGGCAAGGTGGCGCTGGTCACGGGCGGGAGCAAGGGGTTGGGAAAGGCGATGGCGCGGGTGTACGCCGAGCATGGGGCGAACATCATGATCTGTAGCCGGAACGCCGAGGAGCTGACGGCCGCCGCCGCCGAGATTGGCGACGGGTTGAGCGTGCGGGTCGAGTGGATGACGGCGGATCTGAGTCAGCGCGGGCACGCACAGCGTCTGGCAGACGAGACGCTGCAACGGCTGCGGCGCGTGGATGTGCTCGTGAACAATGCGGGGTCCAATATCCCGCAGCGGGCCGATCAGATTACCGATGAGGCGTGGGACAGGATCGTCGAATTGAACCTGTCGGGCGTGATGCGGCTCACGCGGGCGCTGCTGCCGCAGATGATGGAGCGGAAGTGGGGGCGCGTGATCCACATTTCGTCGGTGCTGGGGTTGGGCGGCAAGCCGGGGCGGAACGTGTATAGCGCAACTAAATCGGCGCTGATCGGGATGGCGCGGTCGACCGCCTTGGACATGGGTCCGTTTGGGGTGACGGTGAACTGTATCTCGCCGGGTCCTTTTTTGACCGATCTGCCGTTGGGCGTGCTGACGGAGGAGCAGAAGCTGGAGTTCACGAACCGGACAGCGCTGAAGCGTTGGGGACGGCCGGAGGAGATCGCTGGGCTGGCGCTGCTGCTGGGGACCGATGCGGGGAGCTATATCACGGGGGCGACGCTACTGATCGACGGGGGCGTACTGGCAAACACCTTGTAATCGTCGAACCGCCGTGTCAAACAGTACTATGCTGGTTGACTGTGAAGCTCCTGGTTGCCGCACTGCTTCTCGCGGGTTGCGTAGCCTGCTCACACGCGCGCCGCCAACCTTCGGCCATCGACAAACTCCAACCCTGTAAAGGCGATGAAGGGCCTACCGACGCCTACTGCGGGAAGTTGGAGGTCTACGAGAACCGGAAAACCAACACCGGGCCGAAGATCGGGCTGAAGATCATCGTATTGCCGGGGCTGAGCCGGAACACGGTGCAGGACCCGGTGTTTTATCTCGCCGGCGGTCCGGGCGCGGGCGCCGCCAAAATGGCCCGCACGGTCAAGGAGCTGTTCCGCGACCTGCAAACCGAACGCGACCTGGTGCTGGTCGACCAGCGCGGCACCGGAGACTCCGCTCCGCTGGGGTGCAAGTTCGACGATGACGCTGCGCCGGGCAAGGCGGAAGAGACCTTCTTTTTCGAGAAGCTGAAGAAGTGTCTGGCGGATTACAAAGCCGATGTCAGGCAGTACACCACCAGCGTCGCGATGGACGATCTGGATGAGGTCCGGGCCTTTCTCGGCTACGAGAAGATCAACATCTACGGCGGCTCGTACGGTACGCGCGCGGGCATCGAGTATGTGCGGCTGCATGGTGATCGTGTGCGCAGCATCGTGCTCGATGGCGTAGCGCCGCCCGACATGAGATTGCCGCTCTATATGGCGCGCGACGGGCAGCGCGCGCTCGACCTTCTGATGCGCGATTGCGAGAAGGACAAGGCGTGCAACGAGCGGTTCCCCAAGCTGCGCGAGCGTGTGCAGCGCATATTTTCGAGGCTACAGGCCAAGCCCGAGAAAGTCAGGATGACGCACCCCAGGACAGGTAAGGAACAGGACGTGGAGGTGACCGCCCCCAGGGTGGGCTCGGCCCTGTTCCTGGCCCTCTATAACAGCCACGCGACAGCACTCTTACCCCTGCTGTTGGACCGTGTGGAGAATGGCGATTACCGCGGATTGTTCGCCCTGGGAACTTCGGGCGAATCCATCAGCGACATGATGAGCTTCGGAATGCATTTCTCTGTCGTGTGCGCCGAGGACGCGCCCTTTGTGGATGCGGCGTCGATTCAGCGTGAGACGGCGGGGACCTTCCTGGGCGAATCCATCGCGAACCAGCGAATGCGGCCCTGCGAATACTGGCCGCGCAATCCAGTCGACCCGGCCTTCTACAAACCGTTTGCCAGCGACGTGCCGGCCCTGATTCTCTCGGGTGAAATCGATCCGGTGACGCCGCCGGTCTGGGGCGAACAGATCGCCGGGCAATGGAAGAACGCAAAGCACTTTGTCGTCCCGGGCGTCGGTCACGGCACCGTAGTGAGCGGCTGCGTCATGCGGATGCTGACTCGCTTTGTGAAGACCGGGACGTCGGAAGGGCTCAACACCGAATGCCTGGCGCGTGTACACAGGCCGCCGTTTTTCCTGGGGCCGGCCGGTCCGGACCCGGGCGGCCCGCAAACCCCGGCCTCGGCAGGGAAGGTGACGGGAGGCAAGCCATGATCCGTGTGGAAAACTTACGGCGCACGTTCGGATCGGTAGTCGCGGTGGACAACGTGTCGTTTGCCGCGCAGGATGGCGCCGTCACTGGACTGTTGGGGCCCAACGGCGCGGGCAAGACCACTTGTCTGCGGATGATCTATGGCCTGCTGCGGCCCGATGCGGGGCGGATCGATGTGGACGGGTTCGACCTGTTGGCCGATCCACAGAGGGCGCAAGCGCGGCTCGGCGTGCTGCCCGATGTGTCGGGGTTGTATCCGCGGCTCACCACGCGCGAGCACATCGAATACTTCGGTGAGTTGCGCGGACTCTCGACTGGCGAGATCCGCCACCGCACCGACGTCTGGCTGGATGCGCTGGACATGCGCCCGCTGGCCGATCGGCGCGTGTCGGGCTTTTCGCACGGCGAGCGGACAAAAGTCGCGCTGGCGAGGGCGCTGATCCACGAGCCCAGGAACGTGCTGCTTGACGAACCGACCAACGGACTCGACGTAATGAGCACCCGCGCGGTTCGCGATCTCATCCGCCGGTTGCGCGGGCAGGGCCGCTGTGTTCTGTTTTCGAGCCACATCATGCAGGAGGTATCTGCCCTCTGCGACCGTATCGTCGTCATCGCGCACGGCCGCGTGGTGGCCGATGGCACACCTGACGGACTTCGCGCGACAACCGGCAAGGCCGATCTCGAAGACGCTTTTGTGTCGCTGGTGGAAATGGAGCAACGCACATGAACCTGCGGCGCACTTGGACCGTGGCGCGCAAGGAATTGAAGGACGCGTTTCGCGACCGCCGCCAGTTGATCTCGATCCTGGTGGCGTCGCTCGCGAGTCCGCTGTTGATCGCATTTCTGTTCAACCGGATCGCGGAAGACCGGCGAGGCGCCGAGGAGATCAAGGTGCCGGTGGTGGGCCGCGAGTACGCGCCTGTTCTAGTGGATTGGCTGGAGCAGCAAGCGGGCATCCAGGTTGTCAGCGGCCCCGCTGACCCGGAACAAGCGGTGCGCGACCGCAAAGAAGACATGGTCGTGTTGATCCCTAAGGACTTTGCGGAGCGGTTCCGGGAGTCCAGGCCGGCGAAGGTGAAGCTCGTATCAGATGCGACATCGAACCGCGGGCGGTTCAAAGTGCAACGTGTGCGAGGGCTGCTGCAACAGTATGGGTCGGAGATCGGCGGGTTGCGGCTGATTGCACGCGGGGTCAGTCCGGTGGTGGCGAACGCTGTGTCGGTGGAGAATGTCGAAGTGTCGAGTTCGCAACAGCGTGCGGCGATGATCCTGAACATGATTCCGATGCTTGTGATGATGGGGGCGTTTATCGCCGCCATGTCGATTGCGACCGATGCAACGGCCGGCGAGCGTGAGCGCGGGTCGTTTGAGTCGCTGTTGGTCAACCCTGTGCCGCGCCTGGAACTGGTTACGGGTAAATGGCTGGCCGCGGCACTGTCTTCGGGCGGGTGCATGTTGCTGACCCTGCTGATCGTGTCAACCGTGGTGTTTCGGTTGCCGCTGCAGGATCTTGGCGTGCGGTTCCGCTTCGGCGCGCCGGAAGCGCTGCTGCTCATGGCGGCGGCCCTGCCCATGGCGCTCGTGGCGCCTGCACTGCAGATGTATCTTTCGACGTTTGCACGTTCGTTCAAAGAGGCGCAAGGCTATGTGAGTTACCTGATGCTGCTGGTGATGATGCCGGTGGTATTGCACACCTTTTATCCGATTACGGGGCGAACGTGGACCCTGGCGCTTCCGGTCATCGGGCAGTTCGCACTAGCGCTCGAAGTGATCAGCGGGAAGACCCCGTCGTCCGCCGCGTTCGTGGCTGGACTCGCGTCAGCGGTGATCACGACCGCATTGTGCCTGCATCTGACGCGGCGGCTGTTTGAACGGGAGACCATTATCTTCAACCGCTAAGGGCTGGCGCAAAAGCTTGCAGGGCGTGGAGTTGTTCGGGTCCGCTGACTCGTTGGACAGATTTCGACAATACGGCGACTTCGTCCGGCCTATGCGCCAGTGGCAGACTAGACTCTCGTCGATTCCCTTCTCTCCGGCTATCGACTAGACTGAATGAATCGTTATGCCGCTCGATGCTACGGTGGTTCGCGACGTTGTCGTCGTGATACCCGGGATCATGGGCAGCGAACTGGTCGATGCCGACGGCCGCCCGGTTTGGTCTGTCTCGGCCGGCGCGCTGACGCGAGCCATTCGAACGCTCGGCGGATCGCTGCGCGGCCTCCAGTTGGAACCTGGCATCGGCGACGAGGCGCCGGGCGGAAGTAAACGCGTCACAGCCACCCGCCTCATCGAAAGCCTGCACGTCATCCCCGGCCTCTGGAGTCCGATTACGGGATATGACGGCCTGCTGCGCTTCCTGCGTAGCGAACGCTTTCACCTCATTGACGCGTACCAGACTTCCGACGGCGATGCGCCAAACCTGATTCCGTTTCCCTACGACTGGCGGTTGTCGAACCGTTACAACGGCCGGCGTCTGGCGCAGGTGGCGGTGCCGGCGCTCGAGCGTTGGCAGCGGCAGCCTGGAATGCGCGAAGCCAAGCTGGTGCTGATCGCCCACTCCATGGGGGGATTGGTGGCGCGGTGGTTCGCCGAGCAGGAAGGCGGCGCCGAGCTCATCCGGGCGTTGATCACAATTGGAACGCCACACCGCGGGTCTCTGAATGCACTCGCGACCCTGGTGAATGGCATCGAGCCGGCAATTGGGCCGCTATCGCTTTCCTTGACCGCGTTCGCCCGAAGCCTGCCGGCCCTCTATCAACTGCTGCCGCGCTATGCCTGCGTCAACACGAACGAGGGCAGGGTCTGCCTGGAGCGAGCGGGCTGCGCGGAACTGGACCCCGACATGCTGAAGGACGCCACCAGGTTTCATGAGGCGCTGAGCGGCCCGGCGATCACCTATCCACTCCACAAGGTAGCTGGCATCCGTCAACCGACGGCGACGACAGCAGACATCTTCGACCGCCGGGTTTACGCGTTGGACGAGATCGACGGGTTGAACCAGGGTGGCGACGGAACGGTTCCGCGGCTGGCGGCGGAGCCGGTGGCAGGCCGCGGTGTTGAGGTTCATGAGGTCGCCGGGCAGCACGGCGAGTTACAGGAGTCGCGCTCCGTCCTGGACTTGGTGGACGGCATACTGTCGCGGCAGGAGATCATCTGGCAGGACGTCGTCGCGGAACCCTTCGGTGTGCAGATGCAGGAAATTTGGACCACCGGCGAGCAGCCGGTCCTGCGAGTGACCGAATTGAACAACCGCCGCATGAAGGTGAACGTGCAGGATGAAGCGGGCGTGGTCGTTCGCGAGGGAGTCCCGGTCTCGCCGGACGGCACGGCTATTTTGGGTGACCTGCCGGAGGGCGGCTACACAGCGGTGGTGGCGCCGACGTGGAAGGCCGGCCCGAGGCCTGTCACCAAACCATTCCTGGTATTTAGACCAACTGAATAGGACTCGTTATGACAAATCGCCCGGCCCGCGTGGTCGCGTTTGCTAACGGCAAGTACTCGAAAGCCCCCCGGCTGGAGAAGGCGGTGCCCGATGCTACGGCGCTTGCACAGATCCTCGAAACGAACCATCAGTACGAAGTGTTTGTGTTTCCCGACCCCGATCCGAATGCGCTGCTCCGCGCGGCGGGAGAGAAGCTGGGCGAGAATGCGCTCGCCGGCGGTACGCTGATTCTGTCGTGGACGGGACACGGCCGCCCGGGCCGGGACAATGTGCTCCGGCTGCTGGGCAGCCTTGGCGCGGAGGATGTGGAACTGGCGACGGCGGCGCAACTGGGCGAGTGGGCCGCCAGAACTGGGGCTCATCAGATTTTGATCATCCTCGACACGTGCTCCTCCGGTGGGGGCACGATCGACGCGGCGGTGCTGGTCGACTCGGTGCTGGAACACAGCGCCTCGCGCGCAACTGCATGGTTGGGCGTCATCGCCGCGAGCCTGCCGGACGAACCAGCTCTCAGCGGGGCGCTGTCGAGGGAACTGCAAAGGTTGTTGACGGAGGGTCCCAGCAAACCCGACCTTCGCTGGGCGGAGCATCGCCCGTATATTCGCGGCGACGATCTGGTTCTGGCTCTGCGTGACGACTGGCGCGAGCCACGGCAAAAGCCGGAGATGCTGACGAAAAGCAACTACGCCTGGGATATGGTGCGGAATCCCCTGTTTCGTCGGGGCCGGCCCGACCAGGTGGTTGAGCATCTCCTGCGGGCCGCGCGGGGAGGCTCCGGCGAAGTCAACTACTTCTCCGGCCGCGAGGCGGAGCTTCAAAGAATCGTGCGGTGGATGGCAGGGCGAAAGCCCGGGCTGTTGCTCGTCACCGGTCCGCCGGGTTCGGGCAAGTCGGCGGTGGTGGGCCGGATCGTCAGCTTGTCATCGCGCGAAGAGCGGGCTCGTATTCTGAAGGCCGGTCCCGTGCCCGCCGAAATCGACCCCGGCGAAGGCAGCGTGCACGCTCATTTGCAGGCGCGCGGCGCGACCGTGGAAACAGCCGCCGCCGAACTGCTGCGGCGGCTCGGGCTCAGCGCGGACGACGGAGTATTTGGCCTGCTGGCCGCGTTGCAGCGCCTGCGCCGGCAAGGCAACCCGGCGGTGATCGTCGTGGACGGCCTCGATGAAGCCGGAGGACTCATTGGCAATCTGGTGATCGAACTCCTCAAACCGATGGCCAAGGAATGTCTGCTGATCGTGGCTACGCGCGAGGTTACGGGTCCCACGGGCGAGTCGCTGCTCACGCAGTTGGGGAGTCCGGCGGAGCGCATCGACCTGCCCTACGAAGGCGAAAGTACCGAGCGCGCCCTGCGCGAGTACGTCGTCCGGCGGTTGACGGGCGTGAGTGCCTCGATGGATCCGCTCCTGGTCGCGGAAGAGATTATTTCCGGGGAAGAAACACAGGCCTCGTTTCTGCTAGGCCGGCTGGTAACCTCGCAAGTCATCGAAAATCCGGTCGACACGTCGGCGGCGGGATGGCAATGGGCGCTTTCGGCCACCGTCGAGAGCGCGCTCGAGAGGGATCTGCAAAGTGTGGTGCTGGAGATCGGCGGCACAGCGCACCCGGCCGCGGCGCGCGAACTGATGCGTGCCTTGACACTTGCCCACGGCAGCGGTTTTCCGGCCGATGACGTCTGGCCTTCGGTGGCGACGGCAATCTCGGAGACAGGCATCACTTACACACGAGACCACGTGTACCAAGCGCTCGAAGCGCTGAGCCGCCACGTGATCGCCGGCTCGGAAGGCGACCAGCCGGTATTTCGGATCGCGCACCAGCGCCTGATCGAGTATCTAACGGGCGATCTGACAATGCGCGGGGATCCAGGCCGGAACCAGCGCCAGCGCATCGCGGCGGCGCAAGCCATTTTCGATCTCTATAGTGAGCTTCTCGATATGGGATTCGGCCCGCGCCAGCATACCTACCTGTGGCGGTTCGGCTGGCGTCATCTGGCCGAAGGCGGCGAAGCGGGGCTCGAGAACCTGCGTCGTCTTGCCGGGCGGGACCGCGACGCATTTCTACCCGATCTCGCCGCGGGTTTGCGCCTGGCTTCGAGCGAAGCGCTCTCGGCGGGCTCGGCGGACGCCGCGGCGAGGCATGCTGGCGAGGCCGTCAAAATCTGGCGGGAGTTGAACCAACCGGAGAGGCTGTGCAAGGCGCTTTCGCAACTCGCGGTCACGTGCCTGCAGAAGGGCGACCTCGATGCGGCTCAGGAGGCATCGCAGGAAGCCTCCGAGGTCGCACTCGGAATGCCGGACTCGTCCACTACCCGCAGGATTCTCGGGAACTCGCTCATTGGCCATTCGATGACGCTGTTGAGCCAAGGCCGGTTCCACGGCGCAAAGCTGCTGGCGGATCAGGCGGCATCGCTGGTGCCTGACGACAGCACTGATAGCGAAGACCGCGCGTTGCGTGCGCTTGTGGCTTTGACATCAAGCAAGGCCGCCGCCTCCCTGAAAGATATCGATACCGCATTGGCTCTATGCCGGCAGGCACTGGAGTTCTTTGACGTCGCGGAGAAGGAGAAGGACTTGCCGCCGGCCCTGGTAGATGCCCTGGCCACGATGGCGGCGATCGAGTTGCTGGCCGCGCGAACAGAACGGCGCGATGCAAACGGCGCTCTGCTCCCAGCCTCGACCAAGGTCTCCGCGCGCCTGTTCGCAGGCTACAGCAGGGGCGCTCTTGAAGAGCCGCTGAGCGTCGTCGACCTCTGCCGGGGCTTGTTGTCCGCCATCTTTTGTCGCTTGATCGATGCTTTGCGCGGCGCCGACCTGTCGCACCTGGACCTACCTCCCGTGGATGCCTTACCTGCCTTGCTGGACCGGATGGCCGCGGACCTCCAGCCGTTCGCAGGGATCAGTGACGCCGCGCTCACCATCGCCGGTGTCGCTCAACTCCGGGCGGCACAACAGGGCGCCGATGCCGGGCGGGATCTGGATGATGCCATCGGGTTGCTGCGCCGTTTTTCAGACCACCCGCTGATCTGCGCGTCCATGGGAGAACTGATCGTTGCAAGAAATACACTAGCGTTGGCCCCATCGAGCAACCAGGCGGTGGACCTGGAAGACCTGATTCGTTCTCAGCAGGAGGCATTGTCGTACTTGCGGAAGGGCGGCCCCGCCTATGTCTCCTCAGTCACGAACGCCCTGATTCAGTTGTCGCAAATGTATCAACGGGCGGGCAGAAAGGAACTCCAGGAAGCCGCGCTGGCCGATGCCGTTGCCGTGGTTCGCGGGGCGATAGACACGATTCCGAACGGGGCATTTGTCCTCGCCAGCCTGCTCTCCGACCAGTCCGCCCTCAATGCCGAGTTGCCGCTGGTCCAGGCCCAACTGGCCAACGAGGCGCTCCAAACGGCCGTATCCTTGCCGGAGTCGCCGGCGGTCTCCCGTTTGATCGCGTTTTGTGAAGTGAATGTCGCCGCCAGCCGGAGGGTGATTCGCCAGACCGAGGGCGTGGCTGATCTTATCAGTGATGCCATCACACGACTGAAAGCACTGCCTGATTCGCCAGAGAACTGCCAGACTCTTGCCGGCGCGTACGTCAATGCGGCACTGCTCAAGGTGGCCGCGGGCGATTGTCTGCCGGCACTCGCGGATGCCCGTAGCGCTCTCGACATCACCGCGAAAGTGGGCCAATTGAGTCCAATGACGGCTGAGGCAAATGCGCAGAGCGCCAAGATTGCCAGGCTCGCTGAAGGGCTTGCGCTCCGTTGTGCGGGCGAAATCGAACTGGGCAACGCGATTGTTGCGGGGTTCGTCGAAGCCACGATCGCCGATGCGCGCGAGGGAAGGGCATCGGCCAACCAACTCGCCGGCATTCTGAACGAATGCGGCGGTGAGATGTGGGACCGGGCGAAAGCAGCCCTTGCCGATCGCCCGGACTTGCTCCGGGGTGTGGAGCTACAGCGGATCAGGCCTCGCGAGGAGATGCGCGAGACTGTGCAAACCCTGAGCGACGCATTGGGCTCCGTGGAACCGGCCGAGATCGCTTCTGTCCGCGGCATCTGTCGCTATCATCGTTCGCTGGACAGCGCGCGGTTCGATGCCGCGTGGCGCGAACTCCATGGCGAGACGCCAGACTGGCTCAGGATCGATCTGTCTACAGTCGCGGCTTTAGTCATGTGGGATTCCACGCGCGCGCTGAAGAATGCCAGGGACTACCTGGAAAGCCATCCCGCTTTACTCGATTCAGGGGCCGGCATCGTTTTGGAGGAATTGCGCGAGAGCGGGGTCGACGGTAACCGCATCGACTTTCTTCTGAAGATTCTCGCGGATGCCCGTGCCTTTGGCGTCGCCGCGGCCTACGCGCCTTGGATCGCGGCCGAAGAGGTTAGGGCCTGGAGGAAGTGCGAAGACGTCGTTACTTACCTCGAAGAGCACCCGGAACTACGGCGGTCCGAGATCGCGAACTACGTCTCCCAACAAGCCGCGAGCGAACGATGGTACTGTGTGCTCGAAGCGCTGCTCGTGCTGGCAGAACGGGGCGAACTCCACATTGTGCGCAAGATCGAGAAGAATCCGGCATTGGGTCTCGATTATCTCAAGGCTGCCTGGCGGTCGAAGGATGCAACCAGGCTTGGCACTCTCGCCCACATTGTCTGGGCCGCGAGCGACGAAGGCTCAACCGTAGCAAGAAAGGCGGTTGCCGTCGCCGCCATCGCCAGGATCCTGGAACAGAATCCGGACGATGCGGAGCGTCTGATGGCACTGGCAGCCGATGGCGCCAGCGCGGAAGAGTGCAACGAGATCGTCGGGATGATCGGCGACGCCATCGCGCACCACCCCGGTTTCGGCGGTGCGCTGGCCGGCTTGTTTGCGCAGTTGCCGCGGTCCGGTGGCGCATCGGCGGCCCGGTAGCCTGATATGCCACTTCGCAGATTTCAGGGAAAAAGCTTGCCACGCCTGAATCAATGCCGAAGATGACCGCATTCCGAGACCCGATTCGCCGTCCAAACTCTCACCTTGCTTGTCGCCCCGCCATCCCCCAAGACCGCTCCAGGCATGCCATGCCCCAAGACCTGCCCACTTCTCCCGAAACCAAACCTCACCACTCCGAACCACATCACGTTCTCGAACCCGTTCAACATGCCGATGCCCGGCAATCCCGACCCGTCGGTAACCATTCTAGCGGCGTGCTATCTATACAGCATGACTTCCGCAAGGTTGTTCGCGCTGGCGGCCTTCGCCCTTGCCCCGGCTGCCGCCGCGGATCTTTTCTCCGACGATTTTTCGCGATTCCCCACCGGCCGGCTGACCATGCCGCTGGGCTTCACCAATCCCGCCATCCAGGAGTATCACTACCTCGCCCATCGCGGTGTGCCGCTGGGACCGTGGGCCAGCGCCATCTGTCACGTCGACGCGTGGCTTGTCGGCGAAGAGGACGGCAAGCCCTATCTCGAACAGAGCCTGGGGCCCGATACACGCCAGTTCGTCAATCCCATCTTCCTCGCGGGCGACCCGGAATGGAGCGACTACACCGTCCAGGCGCGCGTCCAGTCGGTGATCGCCTCCGATTTCGCCGGCCTCGTCTTCCGCTACCACACCAACCGCCACTACTATCTCTTCTCGCTCTCCGGCGGGAACACGGCGCGCCTGGCGCTGCACCTGCCCTTGGACCGGAGCTTCCGCGAGCGCCAGTGGCGTGAGCTTGCCACCGCGCCGTTCGCATACGAGGCGTCGCGCTACTACACGCTGAAAGTCGAAAACGACGGCCCGCGCATCCGCGCCTACATCGACGGCAAACTCATTCTTCAGGCCGAAGACGGCGAGATCCTCCGCGGCAAAGCCGGCCTCACGTCCAACATGCCGGCGCGATTCCAGGACTTCCGCGTCACCGCGCCCGATACCGCGCGCGCCGCCATTGACGACCGCATCCGCCGCCGCGAAGCCGAACTGGCCAAGATGCGCGCCGCGAACCCGCAGCCGAAGCTCTGGAAGAGGTTCTCGTTGGGCGATTTCGGCGCCGGCCGCAACGTGCGCTTCGGCGACCTGGATGGCGACGGCCGCCTCGACCTGCTGATCGGCCAGAACCTGATGCGCGCCCCCTACGACAGCGCGCAGCTTACCTGCCTGACAGCGGTGACGCTCGACGGCAAGGTGCTCTGGCAGCGTGGCAAGCCCGATCCGCGCAACGCGCTGCTCACCTACGATCTGCCGTTCCAGATTCACGATATCGACGGCGACGGCCGCAACGAGGTCGTGCTCATCAAGGACTTCAAGCTGCAAGTGCTCGAAGGCGCGACGGGTAAGCTCCTCCGCGGGATCCCAACGCCGCCGCAGCCTCCGCAGAAAGTCCAGGTCAGCCATCTCACCAACGGAGACTCCATCGCCTTCGTGAACCTCGACGGCGATGCGCGCCGCCACCAGATCCTCATCAAGGACCGCTACCAGAACTTCTGGGTCTACAACAACAAGCTCGAAATGCTGTGGGGCGGCGCGGGACAGCTCGGTCACTATCCCTACCCCGCCGACATCGACGGCGACGGACGCGATGAAATCGCCGTCGGCTACGCGCTTTGGGACGACAACGGCAAGCAGCTCTGGAGCCACGACCGCGCTCTGCGCGACCACGCCGACGGCATCATGATGGCCAACCTCACCGCCGACCCCAAGGCCCCGCCGCGAGTCTACGCCGCCGGCAGCGACGAAGGGGTGCTCGTCTTCGATCTCAAGGGCGAGATCCTCAAGCACGTGCGCATCGGCCACGGCCAAAGCCCCACGGTCGGCAAGTACCGCATGGATTTGCCCGGCCTCCAGTACGTCACCGTGAACTTCTGGCGCAATCCCGGCATCGTCACCGTCTTCGACGCCGACGGCAACATCCACGCGCAAGAGGAACCGATTCACAGCGGCAGCGTCATGCTCCCCGTAAACTGGCGCGGCGACGGGCAGGAGTTCATTCTGCTTTCCGGCAACGCGAAGGAGGGCGGCATGATCGACGGGTACATCCGGCGCGTGGTGATGTTCCCCGACGACGGCCACCCCGATCTCACGGCCTATGTCGCCGACCTCACCGGCGATGCGCGCGACGAGATCGTGCTGCTCGATCCAAAAGAGGTCTGGATCTACACGCAGGACCGCCCGTTCACCGGCAAGCGCATCTACGCGCCGCTGCGCAATCCGGATTACAACGAGTCCAACTATCGCACCGGCGTGTCGCTGCCGCGCTGGCTGGACGTGAAATGATCGCCGCGGCGCTGGTCCTGCTCGCCGCGTTGCCCGGGTTGGACTACCTCGACGACTTGGAGCGGCGCGCCGTGCGGACCCTGGAGTCCATCCGCCGCGCCCGAACTCCGGAAGAGGCTGCGGCGGCCCGGCCCGAGTTGCGCCGCCGGCTCGAGCGCGCCCTCGGACACAAGCAGATGCCGTGGCCGCCGAAACCCAGCGGCCACGTGGTGGGCACGGTGCGGCGCAGCGGCTATCGCATCGACAAGGTGGTGTTCGAGTCGCTGCCCGGCGTCTTGGTTCCCGGACACCTCTATCTCCCGGAGAGCGCCCCTACCCGCCTGCCCGCCATCCTCTTCTATAACGGCCACTGGTACGAGGCGAGCAAGACCCTGCCCGATCACCAGGCCTTCGCCATCCACATGGCCCGCAGCGGCTTCGCCGTCTTCAGCTTCGACCCGTTTGGCCAGGGCGAACGCGGCGTCTCCACGCGCGATCACCGGCGCGTCTCTTCGCTGCTGGCCGGCGTCTCGCAGCAGGGTTTCGCCGAGTACGAGACGCAGAGCGCGCTCGAATACCTGCTCTCGCGGCCGGAGGTGGACCCGCAACGCATCGGCATGACGGGCGCCTCCGGCGGAGGCTACAACACCTGGATCACGGCCAGCCTCGACGACCGTATTCGCGTGGTGGTTCCCGTCGTCGGCACCAGCCAGTTCGCCCTCCAGATCGGTTTCGCCCGCGAACGCGATTGGTACAACGCCGCCGAGCACTGCCACTTCGTCCCGGGGCTCATCACCTTCGCCGATAACCACGAACTGCTGGCGATGGCCGCGCCGCGCCCGCTGCTGGTGATCAACTCCACCACCGATCCCGGCTTCGTCGCAGGCACCCTCATCGACTACGGCCGCAGCCTCTACGCCGCGCACGGCATGCCCGAGCGCTTCAGCTATTTCAACGATCCGTCGTCCGGTCACGGCTATCAGCAGCGCAAACGAGAGGCGGCCTACGGCTGGTTCCTGCGGTACCTGATGGACCGCGGCGACGGGTCGCCGTCGCCCGAAGGTCCGGTGGATATCGCGCCGCCGGATGCGGCCGAATTGCGCTGCTTCCCGGAGGGCAAGCGCGCGGCCGGTCCC
>JAEUQD010000470.1 GCA_016789925.1 Bryobacterales bacterium
GCCATAGTGCGTATTGATACGGACGCGGTCTTCGCCGTATTTCTGAGGCCAGTGGCACGCCTCGCAGGTTTCACGTGCCGGGCGCAGGTCAGGAATGGGGGTTTCGATCGGGCGGTGATAGAGGTCGAAGGTCACCGAAACAACTTGCCAGAGTCCCGACAGTTTCGACTTGACGAACCAGTTGGCGCCGGGCCCGATGTGGCACTGGACGCAGTCCACACGGGCATGGGGTGAATTCTGGTAAGCGGTGAACTCAGGCTTCATCACCTTATGGCAGGTAAGTCCGCAGAAGCCGACCGAGTCCATGTAGCTGACAGCCTGGTAGGTAAAGGTCGAGGCCAGGACGACGTTGGCGAACGTCGCCGCGCCCACAAACACAACCAACCGGCGGAAGTTGACGTTCTGGAAATCCAGCGGCGGCAATTCCGGGGGCACACCCGTCCGGCGCTTACGCAGGATCATCCCGATCGGGATGAGAGCGAGGCCGCCAATGAAAATGCCTGGCAGGATCAGGAAAGTGAGGATTCCGAGGTAAGGGTGAGTGCCGCCGCTTAAGGATGAAGGCAGCAGGAACAGCCAGAAGACAAAAGCGGACGTCGCCCCCAGGACCCCGAGAAAACTGATCCAGTTATTCGACAGGTAGACGACTGGACGAGTCCACTCGCGCAGGCGGTTCGGCTGTCTTGTTGCCATGTGATTCCTCCGGATGTGTACCGTGACGCCGCGGGCTCTTTCCGGTGAGCCAGGCGAGATCCATAGGATACACCTCCGGATCGAAGATCACCGAATAAAAATGCCACACAAAGATGGCGAGCGTCGCGAGAACGGCTTCGTAGAAGTGCAGGGTCGTAGCCAAGTCGATGATGAAGTGGGGAAGGTTGCGCAGCGACCAGTTGTTAGCCCACAGCAGGCCGCCGGTGAGAGCCATGATCAGGCTACCCCAAACGACTGCCCAGTATTCGGCTTTTTCGATATAGGAATGCGGGCTGACGACAGGCTTCTTGCTGCGCAGGAAGAGGTTGTAAGAAATGGCCTGCGCCGCCTCTTTGACATCCGTGTGTCGGGGGATCAACGTCAGCCAGTGCTGACGGAGCGGGCGGCTCACAATCAGGGAAACGACATGGACCAGCCCGGCCACGATCATGACAACGCCAGCAATGCGATGAATCCACCCGCGATAGAAAGCCCATTCCGGCCCTGCTCCGACGGGGGACGCCCACCATTGGTTGGGGTACTTCAGCGCGAATCCGCTCCAAACGAGGACCATAAAAGAAATGGCGAGCAGGGCATGTTGGATCCTCTCGAAACCATACATACGGAATTCGCCGTGAGCCGACGGCGAAGTTGCCCGGTAATTGCCACGAAGCCGGAGCGAGCGAAACTTGCGGGCAAAGTCGCCTGCGTGATGGAGAAGCATCAAGCCGATGACGGCGGGGATCAGGAAGAGGTAGAAGGAACGGACCGAAGCAACGATGGGGTGGCTGGGCGCGTCGTCAGGGACGTGAATAGGTCCGAGGGCGAAGCGCTTACCCGCGCCGGGGTGGCAGTTGCCGCAGGTTTTGGCCAGATTCTCAGCGTGGATCATCGACTTCGGGTCGGACGAGGGCAGGATGTCGTGAACGCCGTGGCAGGAGGCGCAGTTGGCGACGGTCTGCGAGCCGGTCTTCGAGGCAAGGCCATGGAAGGACTGGTCGAAGGACGTGATGCGGTCGGCCGGGAGGCCGAACTGGCGGGTCAGGCGGAGATCGCCGTGGCAACTGCCACAGGTTTCGCGGACATGGCTGACGTTGACGGTCGAGGCGGTGTTGGACGGGCGCAGAATGTTGTGCTCGCCATGGCAGTCCGTGCAAACGGGCGCACCGCGCACTCCATTGGAGACTGCTTTGCCGTGCACTGAAGTATTGAATTTTTCCTGGACATCGCTGTGGCACATGCCACACGTTTGAGGGACCGCGCGGTGAAACTCAGTGGTCTTCGCCGTCGGAATTTCGTGACCCGCACCGTGGCAGGAATCACAGGAAGGAGCGCCAGCGTTTCCTTTCTTGAGTTCCTGGCCATGGACGCTGCGTGCGTGATCGCCAGCCTGGTCGATGTGGCAGGTGGCGCAAGCTGGCTTGGGGACCCCGGCCGGGTGAGGATACTGTTCATGCTTCAGGTGGCATTGTGCGCAACCCACCTTCGCGTGGGCCGATTTGCTCACCTTCGCCGCGGAATCGTGACAGCCGGCGCAGGTTGCATTTGAATCTTCCGCCGGCGCCTGCTGACCGGACACTTGAGGCGGCCAGCCCAGAAGGATGGCCGCCAACAGCAGCCAGATTGATTTGACGTGGCGGGATGTCAGATTAGATCTGGCTGAATCGAACATTACTTCTACAGTTAGCCTTTCTAAAAAACACGTACACTCCGGACCTTGGTGGCGGGACCCTCCGTTGGCTGTCCCTCCAGGGCTTGCCGGCCACCGCCGGGCCTATGCGCTTCTAGCGGAGAATCGGGAGGTTGGCGGAAGAGGCGTTCTTCTCCACCCAACTCCAGTAGACGAACAGCACGCCGAGGACACCTCCAGACACGGCGACCACTCCGGTGAGGATTTTGCCCCAACGGTCGATCATGTCCAGTTTGTGGGCCAATACACCCTGCTGGGCCAACATCGGAGCCTCGTCGTCGCGGATGTGGAGACAGTCGTCTTCATGCGAGGCGACGGTTTTTCGGTAGAATGCCAAGCCGATCACAATCAGGGCCAATGCCGCCCAAATCACGGCGTAGGGAATTAAAGTTTGAGTCATGACGCAGCCTCCTTAGCTGACGGCGTGAGAACCGGATGCTAGGTACTCTCCAGCAAATTCCGCCTGCGGGGTGGCAACGCTTTCGCGACGCGCAGGTTGGCCGACATCACCGCGAGTGCCACCATGTACACCGGGTCCTGCGTGGAGACGACCGAGTGGACACCGGCTTCCCATGCGCGTTCGAGCATCGCCGACAGGCGGCTAGGCTTATCCCGCGTCACGAGCACGACACGCTCGGGACGCTGGATTGGAAACGGTAACCGGTCCAGGTGTTCCGGGTCCACCACGAGCACTCCCTGCGAGCCTACGTCCGGGTCTTCGACACAGAGAACCTCGCCGGAAACGCTGGTCGCCAACATCTGGCGCAGCGTCGCCCGGTAACCTGGATCCGATATTGCAATCTGGACTTTCTCGATCATGCCAGCGTTCGGCTCCCGATTACCCGATGAGCACGCTGCCTGCCAAAGCATCAGGAGGCTGCGCCGTTGGCCCCGAACTTACTTCTTGGGGGCTGGGCACCCGTCAAACGACTTCTTCTTCTCCCAGCACTTGCCCGCGTCGTTGAGGTCCTTGCTCTTGGCCGAAACATGGCAAGCGGTGCAGGGCTTCTTTTCCTTTTTCGTGTACTCGGGCTTGGCGTATGAGCGGCTTACATTAATCAACAGGCCGCACAGCGCCATGGCGACCGGGAATATCCATCTGGGCATTTTCATCGAACAAGATCCTTTCCAATGTGAGCCGGAACCAAAGGCGGCTCCGGCGATTTCGGTACAACATCTCTGATCATACACTCGTTATTCGCGGAACCATTCTGCGGAATATCGCGCAAGTGAGCGGCGTTGTGGTGAGTAGGAACACCCAAGATCGCTCAGTCGCTCCCCACAACGTGCCTGCATTGCGGTAGCATAAGCTTGACGCGAAGGATCGGGTCAGGCGGGATGTCCACGTTATTCGAGCAATGGCAGAAAACGAATCTGATGGAGGCGGTCTTCGACCACTTGTCGGATGCGTTGATTATTTATGATCACCGGCGCGTGATCACAGGCGTCAACCGATCGGCTGAACGCCTGTTCGGCATGACGGCGGAAGAGATGGTGGGGCGCGAATGTAATGAAGTCTTTCGCTGCGGCCAGTGCGAGCCCGGCTGTGGCGTGCTCATCAGTCTCGACCACGGGCACACGCCCAACGGCACGATCCGCCTGCACACAGACAACGGACGCGAACGGCTGGCGGTGATCCGGACCTCGCCCATCTTCACCGAGGAAGGGCAACTGGTCGGATCCGTGGCGACCGTCCGCGACGTCACCGACGAAGTCGAGCCGCAGCGGCGTGAAGTGATCGGCGAATCGCCGGCGATGCAGGAGTTGATGCGGTTTGTAAGGCGCGTGGCGGCGAGCGAGGCATCGACCATCCTTATTGAAGGAGAAAACGGCACTGGTAAGGATTTGATCGCCAAGACCCTGCACTACCAGAGCCTGCGGCAGGCCGAGCCGTTCATCGCCATCAACTGCGCGGCGATTCCGGAAACGCTCCTTGAGAGCGAATTGTTCGGCTATGAGAAGGGGGCGTTCACGGATGCGCGCCAGCAGAAGCGGGGCTTACTCGAATTGGCCGACCGGGGAACGCTGTTCCTGGATGAGATCGGCGAAATTCCTCTGGTGCTCCAAGCCAAGCTCCTCCGCGTACTAGAAGAGCAGACCTTCCGGCGTCTGGGTGGTTTGAAAGACATAGTCGTCGATCTGCGCGTCGTGGCGGCCACCAACAAAGGATTGCGGGAAGCCGTCCGCGAGGGCGCGTTCCGCCAGGACCTCTATTTTCGTTTGAATGTGATCCACGTGCAGATTCCGGCTTTACGCGAACGCGTCGAGGACATACTTCCCCTGGCCCGCTTCTTTGTTGATCATTACAACAAGAAATTCAAGCGGCAGTTGGAAGGAATCACCCCCGAAGCCGGACGCGTGTTGATGAGTCACGACTGGCCCGGCAACGTCCGCGAACTTCGGAATGCAATTGAGCGGGCGATGATTCTGGAAGAGTCGCAGCGCATCACACCCAACAGCCTGCCTTTGAGTCTCACGCGATCGCACGTGCCAGCCTATGCGGCTGCCGCGGCGGGGACGCCCTTGACGGAGCCGCTTCCGTTGAACACCATGGGTATGCCGCAGCAGGCAAGCCCGTTGCCGGCCGCCGAAGCCGGCTTGTCGCTGGAAGAGAATGAGCGGCGGTTGGTCCAGACCGCCCTCGAAAAGACTAACGGAAACCAGACCCAGGCGGCCAAACTCCTTCAGGTCACGCGAGACACGCTGCGCTACAAGATGAAGAAGTACGGGCTGCACTAGATCCCCGCACCGTCCGTTTATAATTGGGCGGAATGAACCGCCGCGTGTTTCTTCAAACCGCATTGAGTGGCATCGTGCTCCAGGCGCAGCCACCGCGCCGCGCAACGACCGTCTCGATCCGCGGGAATCAGTTTCTGATCAACGGGCAGCCGACCTATCCGGGCCGCACCTTTGAAGACCTCAAACTGGAAGGATTGCTGCTGAATTCAAGGATGATTCAGGGCATTTTCGACGACGCCAACCCACGGACGGTCGCCCGCTGGAACTATCCCGACACGGGCCGCTGGGACCCCGAACGCAACACCCGCGAGTTTGTCGCCGCCATGCCGGAATGGCGGCGGCACGGCTTGCTCAGTTTCACCATCGGGTTGCAGGGCGGCAGTCCCGAGGGATACTCCAAGCAGCAGCCGTGGCGCAACAGCGCCTTTGAGCCCGACGGAACCTTGAAGCCGGCCTTCATGGCCCGCCTGGAGCGCATCCTCGACAAGGCCGACGAACTGGGCATGACTCCGATCGTGAACTACTTCTACTTCGGCCAGGATGAGCACTTCCAGAGCGCCGCCGCCGTCCGCCATGCCTGCCACGAAGCCACCATGTGGCTTCTGACCCGAGGCTATCGCCACGTGCTCGTCGACCTCGTCAACGAGTGCGA
>JAEUQD010000473.1 GCA_016789925.1 Bryobacterales bacterium
GTGGCGGCGACCTCTCAATATGCGCAGTTCTCCCCGAACGGCGATGCCTCCGTGTTCGTGGGAGTGTCGGGCTCCAAAGCCCAACCTCATGTTCTGCTGCTGTTGCGGTCAGTCCGCCGGGAATTGACTCTTTGCGAGCACAAGTCCTCGACAGCCGCCGAAGCAGCCCCCGTCTTTTCTCCGGACAGCCAGCGAATCTTCTTCCAGAGCGACCGCCATGGAAAGCCGGCCATCTACTTCATGGCCATCGAGCGCCTGGTCGAGAAGACCGAAGATCAGTGATCGGTCGGGATCTCGCACTTCTCCTCGTCGAAGACAAAGCCCCGCCGATTGTTCCGGTGCCGCATCTTGCGCGCCATCTTCACCTTGTACATCCTCTGGTCGGCGTCCAGAAGTAATTCCTCGGCTGAACGCCCTTGCTCCGGATAGCGGGCTTCCCCGACACTCAAGCCGATCCGCGATTCCGGCACCACCGACCTGCCGGCTTCGGCCACCGCCCGGTTCAGTTGAGCAATCTTGAGCGGGATATCGTTATCTCCCAACCCGGGCAGGATAAAGACAAACTCGTCGCCCCCCATTCGCGCCACGTAGTCATACTCACGGCAGGAATTTCGCATCGCCTTCGCAACTGCCTGCAAAACCCGATTCCCATCCAAATGTCCAAACCGGTCGTTCACCTCCTTGAACCCATCCAGATCGGTGACCAGGACGGTCAGGGTCGTGTTCAGCCGGCGGCAGCGCGCCAGTTCGCTTTCCAACTGGAGTTGGAGCGAACGAGCGTTCGGCAGGCCGGTGAGAAAGTCTGTGGACGCCGACAGCCGAGCCTTTTCGTAGTTCACGGCGTTCTCCAGCGCCGCCCCCAGTTTCGCGTGGATCGCCATCGCAATTCGCAGGTGGTCTTCGGTAAAGCCCTGCGGTCCGCGGCGCCCTAAGAGCAGGACCCCCACGGTGGACTGCGATCCGATGAGCGGTACCGCCAGCCCAACCGCAAGCGGAAGCCGCCGTGTCGACGGCCCATTGGAGAAATCCTCGGCCAGCGATCCATTGAGAATCGCCCGGCCATTCTGCGCAACCGATCCCACAACGCCCGGCCCTATCGTCAGGTGCCGCGACATCAACAAGGAAGTAGATTCTCCCGCCGCGTAGCGCGGTGTTAACACCTTGTCGTTCAGCAGGTAGATCACACATGAATCAAACGGAATCAGCCGCTGGAGTCGTTTCACCAATCCCGGCAAACTCTCATCCAGTTGCAACGACTTCCCCAGATCCTGCGTAATCTCGAGGATCGTTTGCGCTTCTTCCCGCGACTTCGCGATCCGCGAGAGGAATTTGGGATGATTTCCCGGTTCCAGCCCCGCACTCAGCGGCGCCTCCTCCCGAGCCGGCCCAAACGCCTCTTTCAGCCGATGCAAATCGTCCCGCAGCGTCATCGGACAGAACAGTGTCAATTGCTCTTCCCACTGCGCATACCGCCGCGCCAGCACATCCACCACTTGTGGATCGAAAGTGACTCCAGCCTCCGCCGCCAGCCGGTCAATCGCGCTCTCAATGCTAAGGGCGGCCCGATAGGGCTTCTCCGTCAGCAAGGCATCTAGCGTGTCAACGGCCCCCAGGATCCTGGCCCCGATGGGGATTTGCTCGCCTTTCAGCGCGCGAGGATAGCCGCTGCCGTTCCACCGTTCGTGGTGCGAGCGGACAATCTCCGCCGCCGGGTACGGGAACCGCATGCTCTCTACAATCTCCGCCCCCACATCGGCGTGGATCTTCACTGCTTCGAACTCTTCCCTGGTCAGGCGGCCTCCCTTCGCCAGGATGTGTTCGGGGACAGCCAGCTTACCCACATCGTGCAGCAGTGCCGCCGTGCGTAACGCTTCCAACTCCTTGCCGGACAGCTTCAGCTCCGCTCCGATCTCTCCGCAGTAAAACTGGAGCCGCCGCAGATGACCCGCCGACGTCATATCGCGCGCTTCAATCACCATCGCCAAGGCTTCCATTGTCCGGAGATGCAGGCTTTCGACGTTTTCCGCGGCGGTCGGATTGCTCGCCTCGCGCGATTGCTCGGCGGCGTAGACGGAATACGCCAGCAAGCCCCCCGGGACTACGAGCCATCCAAGGTGCGGCAGCCCGGCAAGTCTCGCGGAGTGGATCAGCATCGCCGTAAAGACGCCGGTTAAGTACTGCGGAAAGGTCCGGATCGTGCACTCCCGGACCACGGACGTCAATTTCAATTGGTTGGTCAGCGCGACTTCCAACGACGCCGCGAGGTTCAGCCACCCATAGAGCATCGCTGCCGCGATGGCGAGCGACACGGCGTTCTGGCCCCCGCTAATCCACGGTTCATTGTGGATACGGTAGGCAATATCGATTCCGATGGCCATGTTGGCCAGATAGAACAGGACTTGGGCTGGAGCGCGCGCCATCCGAGGTTGTGACCAGATCTGGCCCACGATCACCGTGCAGCCCACCAGAATCGTACTTGCCAGGTTGAGTTCCTGGAGGGCCAGCAGGACAAACAAAGTCCCCAGAGAGGCCGCCCCCAACACCTGTCGAATCCGAATCGCAGAGAGCAGCCCGCCCAGCGCCGCATACACGAGTAGCGACGGAGGCTGGTCTGGCCACTGCGTGAGACTGGAAACCATGGTGGCGATTCCCAGTACAGTCACGAGACCGATGAACAGCCGGCGGCGACGCGAGTATTTGACTGCCTCCACTGCGGTCATCGCAAATCGCTTCTCAAGGGGAAGTATCGGCAAAGGCCGACCCGAGCATTAGGGTCACGGGTCATGACGCCAGGGGCCTTTCCAATTCGTCTTCCGCGAAGGCCGGCGCGGGCTTCCGGGTCCATCGTAGGAGCGACTCCTCCAGTGACTCCAGCCGGACCGGCTTGGTGAGGTAGTCGTCCATGCCCGCGGCAACGCAGCGCTCGCGATCCCCCGGTAAGGCCGAGGCCGTCAGTGCAATGATCGGAATGCGCGTCCCCCGCTCGCGCGAACGAATCTCGCGCGTGGCCTGGAACCCATCCATTTCGGGCATGAACCCATCCATCAGAATCGCGTCGAACCGGCCAGCCGCCCAGGCATCGACCGCCTCGCGCCCGTTGGCCGCCACCGCGCATTCAAAGCCCAGCCGGGCCAGCAGGTGCGATGCCACCTTTTGGTTCACGGCGTTATCTTCGGCCACCAGAATGAGACCCTTCTTTCTCGGACGGGGCACAGGCTGAGTCTTCACCGCCGGCATCGCCACGGCCACTTCGGAATCCCAGAGCGCCGCGAGATGAGACCTCAGGATCCAACTCCGAAGCGGTCTCCGAATCACACGGGTCAGCGGCACCGGGGCGGCCGGCGCCGGCGTCAGCGGATCATCATAAGAGACCACCGACACGATGGGCCGTAGTCTGTGACCGGCCTTCTTGAGCGTCGAGCAAACGTCCGATGCACGGTACTCCCGTGACACAATCAGCGCATCAAACAGTTCGGTTGCGGCCGCCTCGCGAGCCGCTTCCTCCAATTCCGCCAGGCTTCCGCACAGCGTCAGTCGAACCCCGATTTCGCCGCACAGGCGGCACAACAACGATTGTTCCTTCGGCAGTGCCAACATCGCCAATAGCCGGCGGTTCTGGAAGATGATCGGGCCGGGCTCCCTCCCTTCCACTTTCGACGCCCGCGGGAAAGTCAGCCCGAACCAGAACGTCGAGCCCTCGCCCGGCTGGCTTCGCAATCCCATGGAGCCGTGCATGAGTTCCACCAGGCGGCGCGAAATCGTCAAACCCAAGCCCGTTCCGCCAAAGCGCCGGGTCGTCGATGCGTCCGCCTGCGTAAACGGCTGAAACAACGATCGCTGCTGCTCCGCCGAGATTCCGATTCCCGTATCGCGGATGGCAAACTCCACGGAAACCGCAGCGGGTCCCGTTTCCTTTGCACTCAACTCCAGGCTCACCTCCCCGGCGGCCGTGAATTTAACCGCATTGCTCAACAGATTCAGCAGGATTTGACGCAGGCGGCCCGGATCCCCCAGCAACATCTCGGGAATCGATTCCTCCACCACGCAGGAAAGCGTCAAGCCCTTCCCCTCCACCTGCGGCATGATCAGATCGATCACCTGATCAATCAGCGAGCGCAACTCAAACGGGACTGATTCGGTCCGCAGCTTACCCGCTTCGATTTTGGAAAAATCCAAAATGTCATTGAGAATCGTGAGAAGGGCGTCGGCCGAAGCGCGAACCGTCTGGACGTATTCCTTCTGCTCTGCGTTGAGCAGGGTCGCCTCCAGCAGGTTGGTCATTCCGACTACGCCATTCATCGGCGTACGGATCTCGTGGCTCATGTTCGCCAGAAATTCGCTCTTGGCGCGCGCCGCCGCCTCAGCCGCCGCCTTCGCCGCCGCCAGTTCAGTGACCGTCGCGGACAGCTGCGCGGCGTTCGATTGTTCGCGTTCAATGGCCAGCGCCAGGTCGGCCGTATACTGCTGTAATTGGCGCTCGGCTTCCATCCGGTCTGACACATCGATCACCGCGCCGATCATCCGCACCGGCGTGCCTGCCGGGTCGCGCAACACCATCCCGCGGCTGCTCAACCACCGCATGGACCCGTCCGGACGCACAACGCGAAAATCGGACTGGTAGGCCCGGTCCCCATACAAGGACGATTGGATATCTTCCTGCACGCTCGCCACGTCGTCGCGATGGACGAATTGCATCCAATGGTCCCAGGCAATCCGCTCTTGCCCGCAATACGGAGCCCCGAACGCTTCAAACCATTCCCGCGAACAGTAGGCCAGATTCGTGTGGATATCCCAGTCCCAGATGGCCACCCCGGCGGCCGACTGCGCGATGCTTAACCGCTCCTGCTGCCGGCGCGCTTCCGCGTGCGCCGCCTCCAGTTGGCGCGTGCGTTCGCGCAGCAGAAACGCATCCGACACCGTGGTTCGGAAATCGTCGTGAAGAAAGCGCCCCTTCACCAGGGCATAGACCAGGTGCAACCCCGCCAAGACCCCCAGTGTCCGCAACGAAGGATGTGGCGAGACAAAGCAGGCCGGCAAACTTGGGCTCAAGAGCGCAACCTGGTAGCCCGCAAACAGCCGCCAGTGTCCCCGCTGCGTGATCAGGCACCATCCGCTGTTCACCGCCGTTGCGAACAGCACCAGTGGCGTCAACCCATCCAACTGGTAGAATCCGATCACCCACGCGCACAGAATTCCCCAAATCAGCCCGTGCAGGATGGAGAGGACGACCCACCATTGCCGCCACCGACTACCACCGTTGTCAGCCGCCCGCAGCCGGTAGAGCGAAAGCGCCAGCAACGTGACGGTCAACCCCAGCAAGCCTAGAGTCAACACAGGCAGCAACTTCGGATGTGCCCACCCCAAGCCACGCGCCGCGGCAAAGACGATCGCCAGAAACGCCAGGTGGCTTGGCAGTGACGTCAGGCCGAACCGGGCCAAGTCGCGGCTCACTTCCGCCGTGATCAGGTCCGCCCGGTGGGCGCCTTCGTTGCCCGGAGACCGCAAATTGAATCCCTTCTGACGAGGCGCTGGACCCCGTCAGAAGACGTATCGGCGGAAAAGAGCGAATCCACCGAGAAATTGCGCTTGCCGTCGCAGTTCTTTTCACCACGCCGGCTAAGGCGCCTACCTGTACTTCAACTGTTCCCGCAGCGCGGCGACTTCCGTCCGCAACGCATTGGAATACAGCGCTGTATCCGCCTTCCACGAAATCACGTTGTAGCCCATCCCAATCCACTGCGCCGCCTGCTCCACCGATCCCGGTTGAATTCCCGCTAACTTACCGCATTTCCTGCTGATATCCACAACACTCTTCATCGCCGCCAGAAACTCCGGATGCTGAAATTGCCCGGGGATTCCCATCGACGTCGACAAATCGAAATGCCCGACCCAAAGGATGTCCACACCCGGAGTGGCCGCAATCGCCTCCAGGTTCTTCAACCCCACGGGACTCTCTATCTGCGCAATCACGGTAGTATTCTCGTTCGAACGCTGGTAGTAAGTAACCGGGTCCGCCCCCAGATAGTCCGTATGGGCCGCCCCTAAACCCACTCCGCGCCGCCCCATCGGAACATACTTCACCGAATCCACAATCAGCTTCGCCTGTTCCGGCGTCTCCACATTGCCCACCATCACGCCCAACGCCCCGGCATCCATCACCCGGGCCAGAAAGTGGTAGAGGCATTGCGGCACCCGCACAATCGGCGCGATCGGCGTCGCCTTGAACCACGCAATCAGGTCCGCCACGTGCGCGGTGTCGAATCCCGAGTGCTCCATGTCAATGAGCACGAAATCCAGATCGGCCGATTCGAGAATCTTCGCCATCCCCCTCGTGCCGAACTCCCACACCATATGGCCCACCGGGACGCGGCCCGCGGCCACCGCCGAACGCAGTCGATTGTCTTTCATGGTTACCGGGCCACTTCCTGCGCCTGGGCCGCCTTCTCCGGCCGCAGCAATTCCGGTAACTGCCCGTCGGCGTCGAACTCGAACGGGAACGGACCTTCCACGATCTTCAGTGCAGGATTCGCTTCAATCTCCGCCCGCAGGTTCTCCGACAGCAGCACCCGCGAAAGCTGCATCGTGTTCCGGATCCGGCAAATCGTCACATCCAGCGGATTGAACTTGCCCACCGTCGGCATCATCCGCTCCAGGCACTCCCGGTCGGTCGGGAAATGGATCGGCGTGCGGATCGCCGCCGGCGTCGACGCCGTCAACGAATTGATCCACGTCGGCACCCAGTCGATCTTCCCCAGCAGCCGGTCATGCACGACATCGGCCATGCCCAGCCCCACACCATTCCCATACGAAATATCGGACAGATCCCGCACGAAGATCCGCTCAATCCAAGGCGTGTTCGGCCATGGATTGTAGGCCCCCTGCACCGACCGGTTGGCCACCTTCGTATCCATCCCCGCTCCGGAGATGTTCTTGCCAATCTCGTCGAGAATCAGGATGTCGACGCGCTCCAACGGAATGTGGCCCTGCCACGACTTCACCAGCGTCAGCAGTTCCTCTTCCTTCTGCTCCATCACCTCCACCGGCACCGCCGTCAACTGGCCCGTATTGTGATTGGCGTCTTCCAGAATGGCCAGACCGCCCAGCACCTTGCCCGACGACAACACCTGCCGGCCCACCGCCCGGATCACGTTCTCCAGGCCCATCTTGTACGCATACGTGTGATACCGCTGGGCTCCGGCGAACTTGCCCAGCCCGATCGCCATCATCTTAAAGAGGCCGGATTCGATCGCCCCCGCGAAGTCCGTATGCCACTTCACGCGCCCCACCAGCATCACGCCCGCTGCGTTATACGCATTACGGTCCATGAACGCTTCCAGCCCGTGCTCGGTCTTGCCCAGCGACACCACCTCCAACTCCGAGATCACCGGACAGCCCATCGTGGCTTCGTGAATCCCGTAATGGTGCAGCACGTCCGCCTGTCCCTCCGCCGTGGCCGCTCCATGCGACCCCATCGCCGGAAAGATAAACGGCTCCATGCCTTGCGACTTCCAGAAGTCCACCACCGCCCGGACAATCGTGGCGATGTTCGCAATGCCACGCGACCCCACTCCAATGGCCACGCGCGAGCCCGGTGCGAGCCGCGTGCCGAAGCCGGCTTGCGACAACTCCTTCTGTACGGTACCCGGGATGTCGGCGATGCGCCGGTCGGGAAAGCTCTGCTGAACGAGGTAAAGGCGGGGAAATTCCATCGCCCCAAAGTATATCAAGCCAGGACCTCCCCTAGCGTCCCCTCCCCGGTGTACAATGCTCCCATTCTCTCGACGCAGGCTTTGCCATGAACATCTCGACCCTATTGAAATCCGCCCGCGACCGTTTCAGCCGCCGCCAACTCTTCTCCACCGCCGCCCTTGTGGGCACCGCCGCCGCGACGCCCTCCAGCGCCCGCGCCAAGGCGTATGAGAACAGCGTCTATACCCGGATGCTCGGCATCCGCCCCATCGTTCCCTGCCGCGGCCACACGACGGCCTTCGGCGGCTCGCTCATGCCCGTCGAAGTCCTGCGCGCCATGGAAGAGGCCAACGACTGCTTCGTCGACCTCATGGAACTCCACCGCGCCGCCGGCGCGCGCATCGCCCAGATCATGAAGGCCGAAGCCGCCCTCGTCTCCGCGGGCTCCTTCTCCGCCATGCTCCTCGGCGCCGCCGCCTGCCTCACCGGCAAGGATATGGCCAAAATCGAAGCCCTTCCTCATCCCACCTGGGAGCGCCGTGAAGTCCTCATCCAGAAACCCCACCGCATTCTCTACGACCGTGCCTATCGCGCCGCCGGCATGACCCTGCGCGAGTTCGACACCAAACAGCAACTGGCCGCCGCCATTGGCCCGCGTACCGCCATGCTCGCCGCCCTCGCCTCCACTGAACA
>JAEUQD010000489.1 GCA_016789925.1 Bryobacterales bacterium
AGGTCTTGCGGTTGACGCCGGGGGCGAGCGGATTGTTGCTGTCCACCGGGGATTCCGGGAAGTTGTTCCGGCTGGAGCGGGCGAAAGCGCCGGCGGGTGAGATCGAATCGCCGGTGCACGACGCGACGACCACTTCGCGGTGGGGGCGGCTGTCGTGGATCGGGGCGGGGAGTGTCGTGTTCCGGACGCGGACAGGGAACTCGGCGCGGCCGGACAAGACGTGGTCCGCGTGGTCGGCGCCACTGACGGCGGCGCAGGGGGCGGCGATCGCGAGCCCGAACGCGCGGTACGTGCAGTGGAAAGCGGAGTTCGCGGGGGAGGCGACGATCGAGTCGGTGCGGTTGGCGTACCTTCCACAGAACACGGCGCCGGCGATCAAATCAGTGACGGTGAGCGCGCAGACCGCGTCGGCGGGGTCCAAGCCCACGGCGGCTACGAGCGCGGCGCTGCCCACCTATTCGATCACGGTGACCGACACAGGAGAGGCGGGACCGTCGTCAGTGAGCGGGACGGCGGCGCAGCCGGTGTCGCGGGCGTCGCAGGAGCAGTTGGTGATCAGTTGGGCGTCGGAGGATCTGGACAACGACAAACTGATTTACAACCTGCATTTTCGCGGTGAGGGCGAGACGCAGTGGAAGCCGTTGCGGCTAAACTTCAGCGAAACACTGCATACGCTGGACGCGGAGGCGCTGGCGGATGGGCGGTACTTCTTTCGAGTGACGGTGTCGGACCGGCAGTCGAACCCGGCGCCGTATGCGCGGACGGGGGAACTGGTGTCGGCGCCGATTCTGATTGACCGGACGCCGCCGCAATTGACGCTGACCAGCCGGAGCGCTCCGGAGGTGCGGTTCGCGGCGGAGGATTCGGCATCGCCGCTGAAGTCGTGCGATTACACGCTGGACGCGGCGGCGTGGACACCGCTTGCGCCCAATGACGGAGTGCTGGACTCGCAGAAGGAAGAGTTTAGCGTGAAGGTGAATGCGCCCGCGGGCGAGCACTTGTTGGTAATCCGGTGCTACGACTCAGCAGGAAATGCGGGGTTGGCTAAGGTAGTGCTCAGATAGCATTTCGAAAAGCGGCGCATCGAATTAACAAAGTTCAGGGCGTTGTCGATATATTGAACATGGGACGGAGCAGTTCATGGCCGACCTCCTGCTAATCGTGGATGACTCTGTGGTAATGCGTCATGTGCTGAAGCGCATCATGAGCCGTTCGCTATGGCCGAAGGAGCGGATACTAGAAGCAGCCGATGGACAGGAGGGGCTCGAACTGGCGCGGACACCCGGTGTCAGCCTGGTGCTGGCAGATATCCAGATGCCGGTGATGGGCGGTCTGGAAATGCTGCAGAAGATCCGGGAAGACGAGAATCTAGGGGACGTGCTTGTGCTGATGGTGACCGCGGTGACCACCCGCGCGGCGGAAGTGAAGGCGCGTAAACTGGGGGCGGCGGGGTATATTCGGAAGCCGTTCGATCCCGACCAAATCACCAGTGAGGTGACGAGGGTGTGGACGGCCGCGGGGCGGACGCGGTTGGTGGCGCCACGGCCGCTGGCACAACCGGTCTCGCGTTCGGTCTTGCGACCCATGATCTGCGCCACGTGGGTGCGTGAGGGGAAAACGCGGCGTTGACGCCTGGTAGTTACGGTGAACGGTAAGATACCGGGGTCGCCGTGATGCGAGCAGACGAACGACTCGAATAGCGCCGCTAGAGTCCGGTGCTGCTGTTGTGGGCCTGCTTTCTGTTTTGCTCAAATGGCGCACCAGTCCCGTTTCATGTCCGGCAGCTATGGCAGTGCGAACACAACGTAACCCTTCGGCAGATCCGTGCGCAAATCAGGCTTGATGTTGCCATGTCCCGGGTGTCCGCCCCCAGGCGTGACACTCGATGATGCCGAAACCACCAGGTATTGCCGTCCACCCGCCTCATACATCGCGGGGATGCCCTCCGCACCCGCCGGCAATTTGGCGGTCCACAACACCTTGCCCGTCTCCTCATCGAGCGCACGGAGTTTGCCGTCGCTGGCCGCAATGAAAATCAGACCGGTGGACGTCACGATCATTCCATGGTGTTCGGCCATAAACGCGCCGGTGTCCTTGGCGCCCTGCGCTGCGGCCGCAGCATCCTGGCCTAAGGGAACCTTCCACTTGATCGTTCCTGCATTGAGGTCATACGCCACCACCTGTGACCACGGCGGACCGAGGATATACGGCTGATTCGGATACAGACCCCAATCGGTGTAGTAGCGAACCCGAGGCGTCTGACTCCCCGCCGGATAGTCCGGACCGCCGAGCGGCGTGTACCGACCCGAAGTGTCTTCGCGGACAACCAGTCCTCCCGGCGCGCCACCGGAGGCCACTACCGGGCCGCGCAGAGCCGCCTTGGCCGCCACCTTCTCCTCTATTGCGCCGGCCGGCGGCTCAATCCCGTTCAGGAATTCGAAGAGTTGCTGGACCTGGTTCTCATCCAGATCCCGGAACGCGGGCATTTTTCCCCGCCCGTTCCGGACGGAGATGCGGAACGAATCCGAGGTGAGCCGCTTGCCGACTGCCGCCAGCGGCGGTGGGCCGGATCCGGTGCGCACGCCATTCACGCCGTGACACGCCTGGCACCTTGCCTCATACAGGGCCTTTGCGCCCGCGCCGCTGCCGGCCTTGCCGAGCGGATCTTCGAGCCCCAATTTGTAGATTGTCGGCCAATCCTGCGTGTTCAGGTACATCAGGCCTTTGGCCGGATTCACAGCGCCGCTTCCCCAGTTGGACCCTCCGCGCGCCCCGGGCATCGAGATGGTTTCGGTCAGGCCCGGCGGAGTGTACAAGCCTTCGTTGCGCATTTTGCCAATGCGCTCTTTCCATGCGGCGCGTTCCTCAGGCGTGAGGATGTAGGGATTCACATCGTCAGGCGAAGCGGACTGCCGTGCAAAAGGCGGGGGCGCTGTGGGGAAGGGCTGCGTCGGCCACGCCTGTTCTCCCGGCATGAGACTCTTCGGAACCGGCCGTTCTTCAATCGGCCACAGCGGCTTGCCCGTCACCCGATCAAACACATACAGGAATCCCTGTTTGCTCGATTGCGCCACTACGTCCACACGCTTCCCCTGATGCGTCACCGTCAGCAACTGCGGCGCGGCTGTCGTATCGTAGTCCCACAAATCGTGGTGAACCAGTTGGAAATGCCACAAACGCTTTCCCGTGCGCGCATCCAGCGCCACCAGGCTATTGCCGAACAGATTCATTCCGATCCGGTCGGCCCCATAGTAATCGTAGGTCGGCGACCCGGTGGGGAAGTAAGCAATCCCGCGCTTCACGTCCACCGTAATCTCGCCCCAAGTGTTCGTCCCGCCCGCGTATTTCCACGCATCCCTGGGCCAGGTGTCGTAACCGAACTCGCCCGGATGCGGAATGGTATGAAAGGTCCAGACTAACTTGCCCGTAACCACGTTGTAGGCGCGGATATCGCCTGGCGGCGCGAGATAGGCCTCGCCCGGTGTGGACCCCATCAAAATGAGGTCTTCGAAGACGCGACCGGGCGTGTCGGTCTGAATCCGGTTG